>JAYVPP010000066.1:0-23179 GCA_043757305.1 Candidatus Kaiserbacteria bacterium | reverse complement strand
AAAAAATCGCGACCGCAGGGAGTGCAGGTACTACCTGGGGTACTAATACTACCCGTACCGGGGAACATATTGCCTTTGAATACACCAGCCCAAACCTTTTTAAGCCGCTTCACATCGGGAACCTCATGGGCAATATTATTGGGGAGTCGCTCACGCGCCTGCTCGAAGCTTCTGGCGCAGAGGTGAAGCGCTTCAACTATCCCTCAGATATTGGTCCCACGGTCGCAAAGGGTGTATGGGGACTTATGAAAATGGGAGGCGATCCGCAAGACATTCTCGCACTCGGTGAAGCGTATCGTGTGGGAAATGATGCGTATGAAAACGATGAAACACTGAAGAAGGAAATCGATGACATAAACAAAAAACTCTACGAGGGAACTGATCCTGCGCTCTCTGACCTACGCGAGCAAGGGCTCAGTACGTCTCGCGCACGTCTTGCTGAGCTGTGTGCAAAGCTCGGCACACATTTTGATTTTGAAATCCCTGAAAGCGAAGCTGGTCCTATCGGTGTAACGTACATACAGAAAAACCTCGGCACTATCTTTGAAGAAAGCGAGGGAGCTATCGTCTACAAAGGCGAAAAACACGGGCTCCATACACGTGTGTTTATAAATGGAAAAGGTTTTCCTACATACGAAGCAAAAGACTTGGGAAACTTTGCGCGCAAACTCGAATGCTATCCCGCGCTCACAAAGATGTATATCGTAACTGGCGTCGAGCAAGCAGAATATTTCAAAGTTCTCTTCGCGGCACTTCGTGAAGTATTTAGTACGGGAACCCTTGAAGAGCTGAGACACATTCCCACTGGTTTTCTCACGCTCACCACGGGCAAGATGTCATCGCGTAAAGGCAATGTACTGACGGGGGAGTCACTCATTGCCGAAATAGAAGCAGAGGCGCGCGCATATGCTGCTACGAGCCGAGCAAAAGATACAGAAATGCTTGCAGAGCAGGTGGCAGTAGCAGCACTGAAGTATCAGATCCTCCGACAAGCCGTGGGAGGAAATATTATTTTTGATAAAGCGCAGGCGTTGTCGCTTACCGGCGACTCGGGACCCTATCTCCAGTATACGCACGCGCGCACAGTATCTCTCTCTGTAAAAGCTCACGAGCTCGGCCTCGTAGCGAGTACAACTCATGTGCCCGTGCCACCCTATCATCTTGAAAAAGTGCTCTATCAATTTCCTGAAGTCGTCGAGCGTGCAGCAACACTCCTTGAGCCCCATCGTCTCGTGACCTACCTCACAGAGCTTTCCGCTGCGTTCAATCATTTCTATGCAGAAGAGCGTATCGCAGACCAGAGTGACGAATGCGCGCCATATAAACTCGCGCTGACCGAAGTGACGGGACTCACACTGAAAAACGGGCTCAAGCTTCTCGGTATACGTGCTCCAAAGGAGATGTAGTCATCGGTGTTGCATATAAAACGATGAAGGAGTAGGGTATACGCAGCGCTCAAATGAGGCGCTGTTCTTTGGAGGAAATTGAATGAAGTATATAAAATATGTGAGGAAGCAGGATGTTGACCCTGTCGCCGGCAGACGAAATCGTGGCTATCGGGGAACCTTTATCGTCGAAGTGATGGTACTCGGTCGCAAATTCACGACGAAGGTGCGTTCGTTTGCACATCGTATCCGCGATTCAGTCGCCGAATCAATTGCAAAGACGCTCCTCGGCTGGCTCCGTTTTGAGCCACGTACTGTCACCATCAGTGTAAACGGCAAAAAAGCTACAGCTGAATACAGCTACTTGCCGCATGATACGATTGCCTCAATCAAGAAGGCGCTGGCATCCATTGCTCACCAGTTTTCTCCCGCATAATTCTCCAAGGCTCGCACAATGTGCGAGCCTTTTTCTATCCATACTCCGCTCCCCACGACATATTTTCACACGCCAGGGTGTAAGGAGAATACTGCAGGCGCTCACTCCCCGCGGATGTAAAATATGTCGTGGGGAGCTAGCCTTGTTCTATCCACAGGTTGCACAATCTTTAAAAGTTTTGTACAGTCCCGTGTAGGAACGGTACAAAAACAGAAAAGGAAGATGCGAATGTTAGTAGATAGAAAACGCAATGGTGGCAAAGCCTCGATACTCCAGGTTACCCTGACACAACAAGAAATACTCGTGCAGGATTCGGTGCTTGGAGTGACCATACGGGATCGTCTTATGACAATGGGTGGACTGAATGATAGTAAGTTTACTATCGTTTACGATGGAGTCGTCCGCCGCGTTGCTGTTGGATTATTTTCGCAAGACCTACAAACGCTCAAAGAGGCCGTGGATACTACCCTTGCTGAGTTGCGAGATTGTTCCCGGCCGCTGCCTGCTGGCATTGCAAAAATGCTCACCTCGTAGGTAGTCGCCGAGCCCAAGACCATGCAACGCATGGTCTTGGGCTCTTTTTTTTCGCTCAAAATAAGGTAGGATTGAGACGAAATGCCTGAATCAGAAAAAAAGGAAGGAGAGAATGTATTTACCCGTATCGAGCGCGAGATAGGAGCGCGCTGGCGAACGGAAGGCACGTTTGTAAAAAGTGTTGAAAAAGAAGCCCCAAACGGTGCGTTTGTGTTCTACGATGGTCCACCATTTGCCACAGGCTTGCCACACTACGGTCATTTGCTACAGAGCGCCATCAAGGACACCATTCCGCGCTATAAAACGATGCAGGGCTTCTCTGTGCGTCGCCGCTGGGGTTGGGACTGTCATGGTCTTCCACTTGAAAATCAGATCGAAGAAAAACTCGGCATCAAAACAAAGCGCGAAATCGAAGCACTTGGTGTGGGGCAGTTTAACTACGCTGCACGCAACGCTGTGCTGGAATACGCAGATATTTGGAAAAATGTCATCGATCGCCTCGGTCGTTGGGTCGACATGGAAGATGACTATAAGACCATGGACGCAACCTACACTGAAAGTGTGTGGTGGTCATGGAAGACGCTCTTCGATAAAGGTTTGGCTTACGAAGGCTTTAAGTCGATGCATCTCTGTCCGCGCTGCGGTACCACACTTTCAAACTTTGAAGTAAATCAGGGTTACAAAGATATTAAAGATATCGCGGTCACGGTAAAACTCCCACTTCTTGATGAAGCAGGAAACGTGACGAATACCTCGCTCCTCGTGTGGACTACGACGCCTTGGACATTGCCCGGCAACATGGCCGCTGCGGTGCATCGTGACTACGACTATGTAAAGGCTCTTGATGTGTACACTGCGCAATTTCAAGAAATAGATTCAGATGAAAGGCCAATTTCGCGACAGTATGTAATTTTGGCAAAAGAACTATTAAAGAAAAATCAAGAAATTCATCCAGGTGTATTTCAATTCGGAGAGCGCGAGTTAAAAGTTGTTGAAGAAATGAAAGGTGCTGCGCTCGTCGGCCTGTCGTATCTTCCGCCATTTTCATATATCAAAGAAAAATTCGTAAGCGGCACGATCACTTTTGCGGAGCGCGATGGCAAAACGAGCAAAGACAAAGCCTGGAAAATATATCATGCCGACTATGTGACGCTCGATAGCGGTACCGGTGCGGTACACATTGCTCCTGCGTACGGTGACGAAGACCTCAAGCTCGCAGAAGCGGAAGGTATCCCTGTGGTACATCATGTCGACCACGATGGCCGCTTCATGGCGTATGTCTCAGACTTTGCAGGGCTTTTGGTAAAGCCAAAAGACGACGAGAAGACCGGCACCACTCACCTCGAGGCAGATATCGCCATCGTCCGTCATCTTGCGACCGCAAACGTCCTCTTTAAAAAAGAAAATATCACGCACAGCTACCCGCACTGTTGGCGGTGCGATACGCCGCTCATCAACTACGCGACCACGTCGTGGTTTGTTGCGGTTACCAAGATACGCGATGAGGTAGTGGCTGCAAATAATGCGGTGAAGTGGGTACCAGAGCACATCGGCACCTCGCGCTTTGGAAAATGGCTTGAGGGTGCGCGAGACTGGGCTGTATCGCGCCAACGATATTGGGGTGCACCACTTCCTGTGTGGAAACACCCGGTCACCGGCAAAATGCATGTTTTTGGTTCACACAAAGAGCTGACCGCACACACAAAGGTCTCTGGTAATACCTATATTTTGATGCGGCACGGCGAAGCAGAGTCGAATGCAAAAAACATGTCGTCGACAAAGCGTGACGCGAAGAACCCGCTGACGCTCCGAGGACAAGAGCAGGTGCTAGCCGCCGCAAAACAGTTTGAAGGGAAAAAGATAGACCTCATTATTGCGTCGCCCTTTGAGCGCACGAAAGCGACTGCGGAGCTGGTTGCAACGCAAATTGGCTATGACCATACTGCAATTCAATTTGATGATCGTCTCGGAGAGGTGCAGTTTGGTGTACTCGATGGCGCAAGCATGGAAGAGTACCACCAGTTTTTGGGCGTCGCGAGCAATTGGGCGACAAAATCGCCCGATGGTGGAGAGTCTTGGAATGAAGTAAAGCGTCGCACAGGAAACGCGCTCTACGAGCTTGAGCGAACGCAAAAAGGGAAGACTATTCTCATCATTGCGCACAATAGCCCCCTTCGTATGATGAGTGCCGCCGCGAAAGGTGAGGCGCTTAGCCATGCGTTTGACGACGACGAAGATGGTAAACGGTTCCAAAATGCAGAAATCCGCGAACTCACGTTTGTACCAATACCGCATAATGAAACCTACGAGCTCGACTATCATCGCCCGTACATTGATGAGTATCCTGTGTTTGATGAGAACGGCGATCGTCTCGTGCGTGTAGCAGATGTATTCGACTGCTGGTACGAATCCGGCTCAATGCCGTTTGCACAAGACCATTATCCGCATGGCGCGGGTAAACTGTTTGATCCTGCGAGGGGTATTGGATTCCCGGCAGATTTTATTGCAGAAAGTGTCGATCAGACGCGTGGGTGGTTTTACTCGATGATGATTTTGGGTGTGGGACTTTTCGGAGTCTCTCCCTATAAGCACGTCATCACCAACGGTCTCATGCTGGCTGAAGACGGCAAGAAAATGTCGAAGAAGCTTAAAAATTATCCCGACCCTGTCGACATGCTCGACCGATACGGGGCCGATACACTCCGCTTCTATATGCTGTCGTCGCCCATCATGAAAGGGGAGGACCTGAGCTTTACCGAGAAGCATGTTGCGGAGCTGCTTCGCAAAAATCTTGGCCGTCTCGACAACGTACTTTCGTTTTACGAGCTTTTTGCGGGCACGACGCCGCATGACGACCGCGCACTCCTTACCAGTACAAACGTGCTCGACCAATGGATGGTGTCTCGCCTTAATGAGCTTATTACTGAGGTAACCACAGGGTATGAACACTACGAGCTCGACCGCGCAACAAAGCCGATCACGGACTTTATCGACGACCTTTCTACCTGGTATGTACGCCGCTCGCGCGACCGCGTAAAGAGCGAGAGCGACGCAGATCGCGCGCTCGCGCTCGGCTCACTCCGGGCGGTACTTCGTACACTTGCTTTGGTCATTGCGCCCGTGATGCCGTTTTATGCAGAGCACCTCTTTGCGCGTGTAAAAAATGCCGGTGATCCTGAAAGCGTGCATCTTGCTTCCTGGCCGATCGCAGGAAATATTGACCACGAACTTGTTGAAGCAATGAAAGAGGTTCGCGTGATTGTCACGTCTGCACTTGAACAGCGTGTGAAAGAAAATATAAAGGTACGACAACCGATCGCAAAACTCACAGCTTCAGTGTCCCGGCCTATTACTGACGATTCAAAAAAATTAATTCAAGACGAAGTGAATGTAAAACAGGTAGAAGTTACTATTCGAGAAATTTCTCAAAACTTATCTCCTAACGTGACAATCGTAGAGCCGTTATATGTTGAGCCAGAAGTTATACTCGACACAACAATGACTCCAGCCCTCAAACAAGAAGGCCAAGCTCGCGAGCTGATGCGCGCGCTCCAAGACATGCGTAAAGACGCGGGACTTTTGCCGAGCCACCGTATTGCACTTACTATTACCACGACCGACGAGGGTCGAGCAGCTATTGTCGCGTTTGAAAAAGACATCAAGCGAGTGGTTGGGGTGACTGCTATCGTGTTTGATCAAAATGAAGGAAAAAAGCTGTCGCTTGATGGCATTCCGTACTTGGTCCACATCGAAAAAGTATAACTGCGTAAAAGAGAATGAGAGAGTATGGCCTATACCACCTATACAACCGAGGCGCTAGTGGTTGCCGTCCGTGACCGTGGCGGCGCAGACCGTTCAGTGCAGCTTTTTACGGAGACGCATGGCATGCTCTCTGCGCGCGCTTCGAGTGTTCGGGAAGAGCGGTCAAAAATGCGCTACTCGCTCCAGGCATTCTCTTTTATCACTGTTACACTTGTGCGGGGCAAGCACGAGTGGCGCATCATTGGTACACTGCCGGGACATAATATATTTTTTACTGCACCCGACCGAGCCTCGCGCGCTTCAATGCTGAAGTTCATGCGTCTTGTCGACCGCTACATCACCGGGGAAGAAGAGGGAGCAGAGCTTTTTCGTATTGCAAAAGAGGCGCTCATATATCTTGCCTCGTCAGGCTCTGAGGCCGGGTATCGCGTTGCGACATTTCGCCTTCTTGCTGCCCTCGGCTATATCGCGCCCAAAGAAACGCTTCTTCCACTTCTTGGGGAACGACCGCTTGTGGATATTGTGTCAGAGTATGACGAACGCACACAGGGTGAGCAGCTCTCTCGCGATATCAACCGTGCACTGTCGGTAAGCCACCTCTCCACATAAAGAGCAAATGGTATACTGTTCTCATGCCCGGTCTACAACGTGATACTCCAGAAGAACCAACGCTCGAATCAGTGCGAGAAAAACTGTACGAGCGTGGTGTGCCAGAAAAAGATCTAGGGTATACCGATCTTCGTGCTCATGCTCTGCACGACGTACCACCTCCAGCAGTGTGGCAGGCAACACCGCTCGAAGCTGTTCGCCAGCAGTCTCCTGTAGTGCCTCATCGCACTTCAACCCCCCCGTTTGTTACCGCACCTACTATGAAAAAAAGAACTCGCAGCAGGCTTCGCAGCATCCTCCTCGGAGGAGGTGTGCTTTTTTTCCTCGTTGCAGCAATTTTGGCTTCAACGTATTTGTTCTTTGGTCGCAATTCTATTTCAGGTAACAACATCACCCTCCTCACACATGGTCCGTTTGCAGTGGGTGGTGGCGGCAAGTTTGATTTCACTGCATCCCTTACCAACCAAAATATTGTTCCTATTGATTCCGCAACACTTATTATTGAGTATCCTGTGGGCACTCAGTCTGCGACCGACAAAGGAAAAAGCATGGTGCGTGACCGAAAAACTATCGAGCACATTGGTCCCGGAGAAACCCTCAATATCCCACTTTCAGCAATCGTCTTCGGTGAAGAAAACGATGAAAAAGATATTCGTATGACTATTGAATATCGTGTACAAGGTTCGAATGCAACATTCTATCGTGATGCAGCGCCACTTCATTTTAAAATCAGCTCGTCCCCAGTCACGATGTCTCTCGATGCGGTAAAACAAATCACTTCAGGACAAAATATCGACTTTGCAATAACCATTAGTTCAAATTCGCCCTCGCCGCTCGAAGGACTCTTGCTTAAAGCTGACTATCCTACAGGCTTTAGCTTCACTACGTCAGATCCTAAGCCTGTGTCGGGAGAGGATACATGGCTCTTAAGTGAGCTTAAGCCAGGAGAAAAGAAAGTAGTACATGTGACGGGTCTCATGTCGGGCAAAGATCCAGAAAAGAAAACATTCCACTTCTCCGCAGGTGTTCCGAACGATCAAGATCCATATACGCTTTCGTCTATTTTCACTACCTTCACCCATGAAGTGTCGCTTGAGGCTGCGTTTGTGGGTCTCGATATGACGGTAAATGGAAAGGGAGGCGACGCTGTGGCGCTCTCGCCGCGTGAAGCCGCTCTCTTTGAAGTGACGTTCAAAAACACACTTCCCGACACTATCTATGGCACTGATATAGAAGTGCAGCTCTCGGGAAATGCTATCGATAAGTCTACGGTGAGTGCGGGGAGTGGCTTCTATGACTCTTCTAAAAACACCATCACCTGGGACAGTGCTGGTACAGACGGTCTCAAAGAAATCATTCCTGGAGGATCAAATACTGTAACATTCTCCCTGACACCTTCTGCATCAGACGACACTACTCGCACGCAAGAAGTGGTTGCAACAGTAAACGTGAAGGGACGTCGCGTGTCAGAAAGAAATGTTCCACAAAAGCTCACGAGTGCCATTTCACGAAGTATAAAAGTTGAGTCAGAGACGACACTCTCATCGCAAGTGTTCTTTGGAACAGGCCCATTTGGAAATAAGGGACCCGTGCCACCTGTAGCAGAGCAACCAACCACCTATACGGTTATTATGGCGTATCGTAATGGCGCAAACGGCGTTGCAAGCGCAGCTGTAGAAGCGCAGCTTCCACAGTACGTTACTTGGACTGAACAAACGAAAACGCTCGCAGGCAAGATCTCATATAATGCCACTACACGCGTGATGACGTGGAATATTGGTGATGTGGATGCTGCTAAGGTGGTGGGCGGAGCGTTCCAGGTATCTATACTTCCGAGTGTGAGCCAGGTGAGCCAAGTGCCCGCGCTTGTACTCGAGCAGCGTGCGCGAGCCAAAGACCGCTTCACCAGCACTACGCTCCGCGCCACGGCACCAAACCTCACCACTCAGCTTTCGGATGAAACAGACGAGAGCAAACAAGCTGGACGTGTGTTGCCCGGGAGCTCGCACTAGCAGAGAAAAGACGCTCCGTGGTAGCATGCCTTTTGTATCCTAATTTTGCATTACATTACTATGTCTGACACAAACCCACCACAAGACCTCATGGAAAAAATCGTCTCGCTCTGTAAGCGACGAGGCTTCGTGTTTCCCGGCTCTGAAATCTACGGCGGTTTTGCAGGAACCTACGATTGGGGTCCGCTTGGCGTTTTGTTGCGTCGCCATGTGACTGACACATGGATGGACTCCATGATACGTGATCACGACAACGTATTTCCCATTGATTCAAGCATTTTCACCGCTCCAGAAGTTTGGGAGGCGAGCGGGCATGTTTCGGGCTTCAATGATCCTCTGGTAGTCTGTTTGGAGTGCCACAGCAAGCTTCGAGCTGATCATCTACTCGAGGCCGTGAACGTTACCGCTGATGAAAAAATGAGCGAAGCAACACTAAACGAGTTGTTTGACACTGCACGGACACAAATCCTATGTCCTGTGTGTGGTAAGAAAAATTTCGGAAAGATAGTGCAGAAAAACCTCATGGCGACTTCTACGTTAGGTTCCTTCTCTGACGAAGACAGAGATGTATATCTGCGCGCTGAGACCGCTCAGGGAATCTTCATTAACTACAAGAATGTTGTAAGTGCTGGGTACACGGTGCCGTTTGGTCTTGCGCAAATCGGTAAGGCATTTCGAAATGAGATAAGTCCCCGGCAATTTCTATTTAGAAAGCGTGAGTTTGAGCAAATGGAAATGCAATACTTTGTGCATCCTCGTGATGCAATGCAGGTATATGAAACATGGAAACAGGAGCGTATGAGTTATTACGTGCGCCTCGGTATACCCGCAGCGCGTCTCCGTTTTAAACGTCATGAAAACTTAGTATTTTATGCCAAGGACGCGTGGGACATCGAGTACGAGTATCCTTTTGGATGGGCTGAACTTGAAGGAGTACACCATCGTGGAGACTATGATCTTTCACAGCATCAAAAGCACTCGGGCGTAGATTTGTCGTACTATGATGAAGACACAAAAGAGCGATTTATACCAAACGTTGTTGAGACATCGGTCGGTGTTGACCGCACCGTTCTTGCGGTGCTGGCAGAGGCATATAGTGAAGACGAAATGGGTGGCACTACTCGCGTAGTATTGCGGTTTCATAAAGCTATCGCGCCCTACCGGGCCGCTGTCTCGCCACTTCTTAAAAACAAACCTGAGCTCGTGGCAAAAGCACGTGAAGTGTTTACGATACTGAAGAAAGAATACGGAAACATCGCCTGGGATG
The DNA here is from genome assembly GCA_043757305.1 of Candidatus Kaiserbacteria bacterium. GTDB lineage: Bacteria > Patescibacteriota > Minisyncoccia > Phycocordibacterales > UBA918 > JAYQPD01. The sequence goes on along the minus strand of JAYVPP010000066.1, from coordinate 13,174 downwards.
ACAACGGCAACATCGGCAAGCGCTATCGCCGCCAAGATGAGATCGGTACGCCCGCGTGTATCGTCATCGACTTCGATACACTTGGCGAAAATCCAGAGCTTTTAAACACAGTGACCGTCCGCGACCGAGATACTGGCACACAAGTGCGGTTGGCGATTGCGGAGTTGACAAGCTATTTGAAGTAGTTGTATAGTTTTCTCCAGATGCTTTATGTGGGAGGAAAAAATGCAAAAAACTATCCTAGTGCTCGGTGAGCTGTCACCGTCTACGTTGTCGAGTATGGTGGACTGTCCAGAGGATGCGGAACTCATTTTCTGTACTGGTGTATCCGATATCAAGAGTGCAGAGCTCATGATTGACTGGAATGCAATCGATGAAGTCCTCGTGGTAGGACATATTGTCTGTTTGCCGCTTTGCGCAGTTATCGACTATGCCAAGCACCTTGGTGCTCCGGTCAGTCGCTGGCAAAAGTCTGCACTTCACTAAATCAAAAGACCGGAAGCTCTGCTTCCGGTCTTTTTTCAATATTATTTTGTATGAGAATCCGGAGCACCCTATCATTTTGAAAGGTTGGGGGTATGGTCTCTATTCAAAAAGATGGGGCGCTCCGGATGAGAGGTGTCAGTTCTCGACTTTGCCTATATTTCCGCTATAGTAGACACACATGAAGCCGCTCTACATCACCACGACATTGCCCTATGTAAACGCAGAGCCGCACATCGGCTTTGCCTACGAAATCGTCCTTGCAGATGCAATTGCGCGCCACGCGCGTCTCACTGGGCGAGATGTTTTTTTTAACACTGGGACGGATGAACATGGTCAAAAGATTGCTGAGAAAGCTTTGGAAAAAGGCGAGCCAGTGAAAGAGTACGTCGACCATTTCGCAGGGACATTTCGCGAACTCAAAAACACTCTCGGACTTTCCGATGACCTCCACTTTATTCGGACAACAGACCAAAAGCACGTGCATGCAGCACAAGAGTTTTGGAAACGCTGCGCAGCAAAAGGTGATATAGAAAAAAGAAAGTATAAAGGCCTCTACTGCATAGGGGACGAAATGTTTCTCAAGGATAGCGACCTTGTAAATGGTCGCTGCCCCAACCACCCGAACGTTGACCCCATAGAAATTGAGGAAGAAAATTATTTCTTTGCGCTTTCAAAGTATCAGGCACGGCTCGATACGTACTTACAAGAACCAGGTGTGGTTGTGCCGGAATGGCGTCGTGAAGAAGCGCTTAACTTCGTCCGCAAAGGTCTTGAGGATTTTTCAATTTCACGTGAGACGAAGCGCATGAGCTGGGGCATTCCTGTTCCGGGAGATGACACACAAGTAATGTACGTATGGTTTGATGCACTCGTAAACTACATCTCAACACTCGGTTGGCCAGATGGTGCAGACTTTGAAACATTTTGGAATGGTGGTGACACACTCCAGCTCGCAGGCAAAGACCAGGTACGTTTCCAGTCCATCATGTGGCAGGCAATGCTCATGTCAGCAGACGTAAAAGCAACCGACACGGTGCTCTACCATGGCTTCATTACTTCGGGGGGGCAAAAGATGTCCAAGTCGCTCGGCAATGTAATAGCACCTACCGACCTAGTGGCGCGCTATGGCACTGAGGCCACGCGCTACCTGCTCCTCCGCCACGTCCACCCATTTGAAGATACCGACGTCACCCTCGAACGTTTTGACGAACTCTACAATGCGCACTTGGTAAATGGCCTCGGCAATCTTGTCGCTCGCGTGATGAAGCTTTCTGAATCTTATCTTGACTCAACTCCAATTTCTGACGTTTTTAACCATGCATATACCACAGATACCCAACATATTGCGGTGCAGAATTATAGTATAAATGAGTATTTGGATGCGGTTTGGCAACTCATATCCAGTGTTGATAACCGTGTTGAAGTGATGCAGCCGTTTAAGATTGTGAAAATAGATCCTGAAAAAGGAAAAGAAATGATAAGCTCTCTTGTTATGAATGTATATAGTGTCGCCATACAACTCGCTTGGGTTATGCCCGAGACATCTGAAAAAATTCTTGCTGCAATTCGTGATAACAAAAAGCCGGAAAATCTCTTCCTTCGCCTTGAGGCGTAAGTGGTATACTGGCGCTGTAATATTCTTAGTATGTACGTACAACAAAAATATATCGACTTGTTTAATGACGATGCGAAAGGGAGGGCATTTGTGCAAGAAGTATGGGACAAAGGCTATGCTGTTTTGCTCGATTTTCTCACGCCTGAGACAAAGGCAGAGTTCGATGCCTTTCTTGCCGACCGCACACAGTGTAATAAAAAGAATGAACAGCTAAACGGAACAATCGCACAGAAGCTTGCGACCTCAGACGAGATGATGGTGATTCTCAATACCATCCATCGTCATCGTGTAGCTATCGAAAGTGTGCCTTTTGTACCGCTTAAAGTTGAAAAACAGTCGTGGGGTTTCCCCTACAAAGATGCTCGCGGCGGCGCAAAGACAGAGCAGACGCATTTTCACTATGATGCTGCATACACCAACACCCTCATTCCGTTTGTACTTCCACCTGTAGAGAGTGGCGAAGGTCATCTTATTGCGTATCCAAACCTCAAGCGCCGTATCAACAACCGCCTCCTCTACGGTATTGTTTCGCGTCTTATTCGCGACGTTCCGTTTACGCGGAAGATATATCCGGGCGTTTCTATTCCGTACACAGTCGGCGGCTTCCACTTTTTCTTTGGTGACATTTCGTTCCATGGTGTGCTTCCTATTAAAAAAGGCGAACGCCTTGTGATGACAATCAATAGTCATTGGTAAACCCATGACGATTCGCTATATCGATACGCATACCCACGTAAATCTCTCGGCATTCGATGCTGATAGGGAGGAGGTGCTTGCTCGCGCTAGGAGTGCCGAAGTGGCGATGATAAACATCGGCACAAAGCTTTCGACCTCAGAAAAAGCGGTAGAGATTGCTCGTGCGCACGAGCATGCTTACGCTGTTGTGGGACTTCATCCCGTGCAGACTGTCCCAGGGCTTCATGACGAAGACGAAGTGGGTGAAGGCGGCAAGCCGTTTGTCTCAAAGGGAGAGGTTTTTGACTACGAGGCAATGAAGGCGCTTGCGCAGGACTCTCATGTGGTAGCCATTGGTGAATGTGGGCTCGACTATTTTCATACGACCGAGGAAAGTGAAGCGGCACAGCGTGAAGCATTTGTTGCGCAGATACATCTTGCAAATGAGCTTGAGAAACCGCTCATGCTCCATGTACGAAATGGCAAAGACACGAGCAAAAATGCCTACAAAGACGTGGCAGATATTTTAAAGAGTGAAGCAAAAGTGCGAGGGAACGCGCACTTTTTTGCAGGAAGTGTCGACGACGCCCACTTGTACCTCGATATGGGATACTCGGTGTCCTTCACGGGCGTCGTCACCTTCACCCACGACTACGACGAAGTCGTGCGATATGTACCCGCTGATATGATCCACGCCGAGACCGATGCGCCATATGTCTCTCCAAAGCCATATCGTGGCCAGCGCAATGAACCGCTGTATGTGAGAGAGGTCGCGCAAAAGCTTGCAGAAATTCGCGGCGTTGACCCCGAGCAATTTCGTGAGCAGCTACTAGTAAATGCAAGGCAGTTATACGACATATAAAAGCCGCATCATAGATGCGGCTTTTGGTTAGTGTTCGCTGAGATGCATTTCGTTTAGTCCACGAGAAAATTTCTTAAAATTTTCAGGATCTTCAACAATGGCGTCAAAGATTTTATCGAGTGTCTTGCCACATATCCCATATGACAAGCCCTTACTGTGCGCCATCCCACCCATTACCCCCAAACCATCAGAGAATTCTGACGTGGCGATAAAAAATACAGTAACGTCAGCTCGAGCTTGTGGTGCGGCGATGTCCGGCGCAGATTTTTTTCGGTAATAAGTAATTGATTGTGATAATGCTTTATTAAACAAGTCATTAAAAATCATTTCGAATACTCCTTCCATTTTTCGAATCTACAACAAACTATACGTGCCCGTTGCCCGTTGTCAATTAATCAAACAGATCAACGAGGTATTTGTTGATCTCGCGCTGGTCGAGGTCGTAGAAGTTTTTGTTGTCGTCATGGAGGTCGCCCGCTAAACGCGTGCCCACAAACCGCCAGTGCCAGGGCTCGTAGACATAGTACGCATTGCCCTTTGGGTAGGAGAGTATAAATCCGTACTTGTATGCGTGCTTCTGGAGCCATGCGTACGCTTTTGTTGTGTCAAAGCCAATGAGTTGATCACCATTTTCGCTCGACGTAAAGTCAATCGTGGTACCAAGCTGATGTTCAGAGTAGCCCTGATCTGCAGAAAAAGTATTGGCACCTGTGCCATAGCGTACGGTGTATGCACTCTTGAGGTTTTTCTGAGAATCAAACGACCGATACGCAGAACGAATCTGTATATCGATGCCGTCGCTTTTTGCATCGTCGATCATGCTGGTGATGTGCGAGTACACATGACTTTCGAGATACTGGTCACTCGTCACCGCACTGTACTTCTGCTCAATCTGGGTTATTTTGGCCGGCTTGTAGTTTTCGTTGAGGAAGTAGATTTTTGAATATTTTATCAAAAGTTCTTTGTCTACTTTTGCGAGCTTATCGAGCACACCCACAGTGCCAGATATTTTTTCCACCTGCTTTGAAAGCCCATTGACCTCCGTCTCTTTGTCGGCAAGGCGGCTTTCGAGGTTTGCGCGCGCCTCCTCAGTGAGGCGCAGGGTTTCTGTGCTCGAAGCAAGCGATGCCGAGAGTACTGCTATGTGAGCGTCTTTTTCGGACACTGTTTCCGTAGTGCTCGCCAGAGTGTGTGCAAGAGTCTCACTCACCGCAATTTTCTGTCGGTATTCGTAGTACAGCCCGCCTGCACTTGCGAGCAACAGCACTGTCAAAATGCCGAGAACCAAGCGATGGGAAGCTGACATGGCAGAAGTGGCTGTGGTCATGGTGGGTCAATTATAGCACTCTCTGGCTTGGGGCGGACTCGTTGCGGAACCTCTGCTTTTATGGTATTGTCGCGCCATGGAAGATAATAATAATCGAGCGACCGAAGCAAATGACGAGGGAGACGTAACGTCTCACTATGAGTTTGCTTTCCACATACTTCCCACGGTTGCTCTTGAGGAAGTCCCAAGCGTCTTTGGGGATATAAAGACACTTATTGATCATGCAGGTGGTTCGATTACAAGCGAAGAAGCTCCTCAAAAGTTCGACCTTGCATACAAGGTTGTAAAGCACACAGAGGGCAAGAACTTGTCGTTTAATCATTCATACTTTGGCTGGGTGCGTTTCACGCTCACACCAGAGAAGCTCGCAGGTCTCAAAACCGAGATTGAGCACAATGGCAACGTACTCCGTTTCCTCATTCTCAAGCTAACCAAAGCAGAGATGGAACACCCCTTTAAAATGTTTGAAGTAAAGCGCAAACACAAGGCGGAACTGAAGGATGAAGAAGGAAAAGTAGCTGAAGTAAAGGAAGTTTCGGAAGCAGACATCGAGAAGTCCCTCGAAGACATCACGGCGTAGTTATTACAAGGCTAACGAACGAAGTATGTACCTCAACAAAGCAACGATCTATGGCAACCTCACACGCGATCCAGAGCTCAAAGCGCTCCCATCGGGTATGAATGTGTGCTCGCTTTCTCTCGCAACCAATCGCGTCTATAAAGACCGTGACGGCAAGCGACAGGAGTCGACCGACTATCACAACATTGTAGTGTTTGGGCGCCAAGCAGACACCTGTGCTCAGTACTTGAAAAAGGGAGCTGGTGCGTTTGTCGAAGGTCGTTTGCAGACACGGAGCTGGGACAAGGACGGCGCGAAGCAGTATCGTACTGAGATCGTTGCAGACCGTGTCCAGTTTGGTCCTCGTAGTGGAGGGGCGGGAGAGGGAGGAGGTGGCGCAGCACCTGTAGCTGGTAAACAGCAGCAAGATGGTGGCGCACTCGAATACCCTGAGGAAGAGATCAATCCTGAGGACATTCCGTTCTAGAAAACTTCGTTCGCTAATTATTTACAATGGAAAAAACAGATAAAACAAAAGACGCTGTGAAGGACGACAAGAAGGGTCGTCGCGACATGATTCACTTCGACTACAAAAACATCGAGCTCCTCAAAGAGTATGTGAACCCACACGCTCGCATCCTCTCACGCAAGCGCTCAAAGCTCACGTCACGCGATCAGCGCTCACTTGCAAATGCAATCAAACGCTCTCGTTTCATGGCGCTCACTCCGTACCTCACTCGCTAATACGGGTGACATACATAACAAAAACCGCCGCGTATCCTCGCGGCGGTTTTTGTTATTTACTCTCCAAGTTTACGCCTTACTTACCCGTTCGTCGTACTCACCACTGTCAGTATTGACGCGAATGACATCGCCTTCGTTTACAAACATCGGTACGTTACAGGTGGCGCCTGTTTCGAGGGTCACGAGCTTGTTACCGCCTTGTACGGTATTACCCTTTACCGCAGGCGCCGCCTCAGTCACTTTGAGGTCTACTTTGATAGGGAGGTGAATGCCAATGATCTCATCATTGAAAAGCATAGCCTCCACTTCACTCTGTGGCTTTACGTACTTCATCTGCTCTCCCACGAGGTCGCCGGGGAGCATAAAACGGTCAGACGGATTTCCCGGAGTGATAAACCAAAAATCACCCTTTGCCTCATAGAGAGACTCGATCTGCTTGTACTCAATGTCAGCTTCAGTCGCGTTTTCGTTTTGGTGATAGGTCTGCTCTACGACCTTGCCGTTCCGGAGTGAGCGGATTTTTGTCTGGTTCACCGGCTTACGCTGCTGTTTGCGAAAGACGTGTGCAGAAAGTACGATAAAAGGTTCATCATTCCAAAGAATGACTTTTTTAGGGAGAATTTCGTTGTATGCAAGGACTGCCATAGGTGTTGTTACGTTATAGCTCGCAAGCTAGTTTTAAAGTATGTGCCGATGTATTATACACAGAAGGATGCATTTCGCTAGAACCCTTCACACTTGTTTTTATGCTCGGTTTTACCACTACAGACGATGCACGCCAACTGTCCGATGAGGAGGTGTTGGCACGTGCCACTGCAGAGCCATGGCTTTTTGCAATATTACTCGAGCGATACCAAGAAGCATTTCTCCGTCGTGCGCGACATATTATACGTAACGACCAAGATGCCGAAGACATTGTTCAGGAAACCTTCACAAAGATTTACATAAACGCACAAAAGTACCAACCACAGCAGGGCGCAAAGTTTTCGTCATGGGCGTATACCATCCTCACCAACACCGCGCTTACGCGCTATGCCAAAAACTCTCGTACGGGGAAAATGAACGCACCGCTCGACCCTGAGTATGAGCTTGCCCTCGCCGACCTTTCGCCAGGTACAGAAGAAAAAGAGAACCAAGATATGATCGAGCGCATTCTCTCCGGCCTCCCGACACATTTTGCAGAAGTGCTTCGCCTCTTTTATCTCGAGCGATGGTCACACAAAGACATTGCACAAAAGACAGGGGAGAGTATTGCTGCGGTAAAGACACGAGTACATAGGGCGAAGGCAGCATTTCGCGCCGAGATGGAGCGGCTGGGGCACTTATAAGTCCCCTGTAACCTTTTTTACGGTTCTCGCGTTCTATTACATACAAATCAAACATCATGAACACACTTCAAAAACTCATCATGCGCGACATTTACACGGCGTTTGCTATCCATCTGGTCACGCGCCCCCTCGTGCGATACGCAGTACTCGCAGTTATTGCACTCGAGGTTCTTGCGAAGATGGTTTTTGTCGCTGCTGTTATTGCAAATGCGCGCAAAGTGGGTGTTGAACAGCTTCCCCAGTTTGGTATTAGCGCCCTTACACATACCAATATTTTCACACTTGCGGCGCTCCTCGTACTTGCGTACCTTGGTGTTGCGATGCTTCGTGAGGTGATGAAGATCACGCTAGTTCCCGCACGACGCTTTGCATAGAAAGGTATTTAAACAGAAAACCCCGGCGCCCAAAGGGCGCCGGGGTTTTCTAATCTACGGCTCTACAAAGCCACATGTTTACTTGACAAATATTTTAAATTTGCTATAATACCGACAGATTTGCACAATGCAGATTGTTATTTGTCATCACAAAGAAAGGATAGTCACATGAAAAAATTCGTTACCACTCTGGTAGCGAGTCTGTTGCTTGCGGGTGTTTCACCATGCATTGCGCAGACTGCTGAAGTTCACGTGCTTAATGTTGCGGCCGCCTCTTCGTCCGGCACCTATGGAAAAATGCTGGATGAAATCATTCAAGTCTGTAGTAATGGTGATCTGACGATCACCCAGAACAAGGATGTAAAAGGCGGTGCCGTGGGCAACCTCGGCGCACTCGTCAACAACCAGGTTTTCGCAGCTTTTATGCACAGCGATGTGCTCCAAGCTGCGCAAGCTGCCGACAGCGCCTACAGCAAATACAAGACCCTTGTGGCTTTGTATCCTGAAGAAATCCATGTACTGGCACTCCGCCAGTCCAAGGAAAAAACTGGCGGTATGTTTGGTGTTGGCGGGACAATCAAAGAATTTAATTCCTTGGTTGACCTCGACGGCTTCAAAGTCGGCGCTGCTGGAGGTGGTGTAAAAACCGAACAAATCCTAAAGGGTATGGCAAACGCTGGGTTTATTGCCATCACCTACGAAAAGGGTGAGGAGGTTATGGCAGCACTTCGTGCTGGCGACATCAATGCGGCCATTTTTGTCGGTGGTGCACCACTTCCCAACATCGTTACGTTGAGCGCGGATGAATTCAAGCTCATTCCACTCGGCGAAGCGATCTCCTCAAAGCTGGGCGGCTTTTATCGGCCGGCCAAGATCACTTATGACAACCTGCATGCTTCGCAGGTTGTGACGATGGCGCCTATGGCGACCATCGTCACACGTGAACTGAAAACGAAGAAGTTTGTTGACACGCAAGTTGCGTTTCGCAAATGCTTCTTTGAACATCTCGATGAGATCAAGGAAACTCCTGGATTTCATCCGAAGTGGCAGCAAGTGATGTCGTGGGATCGTGGCGTGATCCCTTGGCTCGACTTGCCTGGCGATATGCCAGCACAGCAATAAACAACTCAAACTCTTATTGAAAGGAAAAGGGCATATGAGTATGGTGAAAACTGATGCCATGAAACAGAAAACATCTGTTTCATGGCTCCGAGCTGGTACGGTGATTGCGGGCGTAGGTGGTCTGTGGCTTTTGTCACAGATCATCTGGGCTGCCGCAAGCGCTGCTGCTGGCGTTGCGGTCATTGGCGTTATTGGTATCGTGGGCATCGGAGTGTTTCAAGCGTTGCCAATGCTTGCCCAGAAATGGGAAAACTGGCTCCTTGGGGTGCGCAAAGACGAAGCGCGTAAAAACCCTATTGAGCAAGCAGAAAATGATTTCATGCGGCGTTCAGCTCAAGTGGAATCGTTCAAGCAAGCAATGGAAAATATTGGTGCGCAGGTGACGAGGCTCAAAAACCGACTCGACAAGACTCGTCGCGAAAAGCCGGCCTATGACCTCACTGAGCAAATTGCTTCGTATGACAAAATGCAGCTCTACTACAACAACCGGTTGCAACGATTGCAGCTTGCCGTCAAGGCTCGCGAAGACTTCAAAAACAAAATCGACGAAGCCAAGACGAAATGGGCATTTCAACAGGACGCCAACGAAACTATTCGTGCGATGAATGCAACTGACCAAGAAGCAAAAATCAACGAAATTCTGACTGAAGTTGCTTTCGATAGCGTTCAGAAAGAATTCGACACGATCTTTGCAAAGCTTGATGTTGATGCAGCGGAAATGAGTGCGCAAAATCAAATTGAGTTTGCTCCACACACCACGCTCGATCTGACGGCGATTGAAATTCCTAAAGTCATAAACGAAAGGAAGAAACGCTGATGTTCTGGAAACTTATCCGGTGGGGTGGCACAATCGCCATTATCGCCATCATTGCTCTCGCAGTTGTGAGCAATTCAAAAAACTCACCAGCTTCACACCAGACGCAGGGCGAAGCTGGAATCAAATTGAATTAATGCAAGCACAAGCAGCATGTGAAATACCATGCTGCTTTTTTTTATAATATATTGGGGTACAAATAAACCCTGCGCGAGCGTAGCTCGCGCAGGGTTTATGTTTTGTTTTACGAGCTACTTTACTCCGCCGCCAGCTTCTCGCGGATCTCCTTGAGGAGCTTCTTTGCCAGAGGCTTATTTTCTCGGAGGAACGTGCGTGCTGCGTCGTAGCCGCGACCGAGCTTTTCTTCACCATACGCATATGAGGCACCCGACTTATCCACGAGTCCGTACTTTTCTCCGAGGGCAAGGAGCTCGCCTTCAGAAGAAATACCCTCGTTGTACATAAGGTCAAACTCTGTTGCTTTAAATGGCGCAGCAACCTTATTTTTCACGACCTTCACGCGGTGCCTGCCACCCACGACATCTTCACCTTTTTTAATCTGTGCAATGCGGCGAATATCAAGACGAACCGAAGTATAAAACTTGAGTGCCTTACCTCCTGGGGTAGTCTCTGGGTTTCCAAACATCACGCCGATCTGCATGCGGATCTGGTTGATGAAAATAACCACCGTCTTTGACTTTGCGACGATACTCGTGAGTTTGCGGAGCGCTTGTGACATAAGGCGCGCCTGCTTGCCCACATGCTGCTGGCCCATGTCGCCTTCGATTTCGTCCTTTGGTGTGAGTGCTGCCACGGAGTCGATGACAATGACGTCTATCTGTCCCGAGCGCACGAGCGATTCTACGATCTCGAGCGCTTGCTCACCGTTGTCTGGCTGCGAGATGAGCAGCTCTTCGAGGTTCACGCCGAGCTTGCGCGCATACTCTGGGTCCATCGCATGTTCTGCGTCGATGAATGCACAGATGCCACCCATCTTTTGAGCTTCAGCAACGGCGTGAAGTGAGAGCGTCGTCTTGCCTGAAGACTCAGGTCCGTAGATTTCGATGATACGACCGCGAGGGAAGCCGCCGATGCCGAGCGCAGAGTCGAGGCCGATGGAGCCTGTGGGTACGACATCTATATCCACTCGCGGTCGCTCACCGAGCATCATGATGGAGTCATCACCAAACTTTGTTTTGATACTGCGAAGTGTCTCACGAATGCTGTCGACACTTTTTTTTGTGCCCGCTTCAGCTGGTGCACCCATCGTCTTTTCCACACGCTCTTTCTTTTTGAATGCCATAGGAAGTATTTATCTTGTAAGTCGTCGTTTATTCTGTCCGCACCACATTTCGCAATAGGCGCGAATGCGCACCATAGCGGTCTATCGCTTCGATGGTAAGTATACTATACCCGACAGGAAGGGTAACCGTTTTCTTAAATTCACCGCTATCTGTGGTGAACATTGCTTTCCCGTTGAGGGAAAGGGAGACAATGTTCTCAGCGGTTCCGTGTACTACGACGGTAGAGGTCGATATGGTAGATGGAATAGGCTCAATAAGCGTGATAATAGGGCCTGAAATAAGGTGACGCGCCTGAAAAAGTGCATAGGCGATAATGAGCAGCACTACTACCAAAGTACCCAAGCTCCGTAGTATGAAGGGGAGCGAAAAGTAGACACGATCTTCTAGTCGCATGTGATTAGAGTCTATTACCGTCTTCAGTTCCACCTATAGCTTCATCTGCGCCCATGCCCGCGTCTACGCCGCCGTCGGCAGCTACGAGTACTTCACGAGGCTTTGAACCCTGACCCGGACCAATGACACCTTTTTCTTCGAGGATGTCGATGAGCTTTGCAGCGCGAGAGTATCCCACGCCGAGCTTTCTCTGGAGATACGAGGTCGACGCTTTTTGTGCAGAGATGACCGTCTGCTTCGCGTCTTCGTACAGGTCGTCGTCCGCACTGTCATCGTCGAGCGACATACCCATAAAGACATCGGCAGACTTTTCTTGGTTTCCCGTGAGGTCGAGCGTGTCGAGCGGACCTTCTGCGAGCTGTTTCTTGAGGTAGTCGGTCACCTGCACAAGCTCATTGTCCGAGATATATGCAGACTGAAGGCGGATAGGTTTCGAGACTTCTTGTGAAAGGAAGAGCATGTCGCCCTGGCCAAGGAGCTTTTCAGCGCCAGGCTGGTCGAGAATGGTGCGCGAGTCGATCTGGGACGCAACCTTGAGGCCAATACGTCCTGGAATGTTTGCCTTGATAAGGCCGGTGATGACGTTGACGGACGGGCGCTGTGTAGAAAGTACGAGGTGAATGCCCACGGCACGGCTCATTTGTGCGAGGCGAACGATAGACGCTTCAAGCTCGCGTGGGTATGCCTGCATGATGTCGGCAAGCTCGTCGATAAAGATGAGGATGTACGGCATCGGCTCGGGAAGATGCTTCTTTTCGTCATCGGTCTGCTCCTCAGAGTCGAGTGCATCAAACTTTTTCTTTGAAGGCTTATAGACACCCTGATGGTACGAGTCTATGTCGCGCACTTTTTCAGCCTGCAGTATTTCGTAGCGTCGTTCCATTTCCTTTGTTGCCCACTTGAGCGCCATGATGGTTTTTTTGGCGTCAGTGATGACGGGGGTAAGGAGGTGAGGAATGCCGTTGTAGTTGGTGAGCTCCACGCGCTTTGGGTCAACCATAATGAAACGGAGCTGGTCGGGAGAATTGCGGAAAAGGAGCGACGTCACGATAGCGTGAATGGTGACAGACTTTCCTGAGCCCGTAGTACCCGCGATGAGCAAGTGCGGCATCTTTGCGAGGTTGGCAAAGTTTGCAAGACCGGCGATGTCGCGACCAAGTGCCACGAGGAGCGGCTTTGGTGAGTCGGTGTACTCGGGGGTGGCAAGGAGGGACGCGAGCCCGACCATCGACTTTGTAGTGTTTGGTACTTCGATACCCACGAGCGATTTTCCGGGAATAGGCGCTTCGATACGGATGGGGTGGGCAGCAAGTGCGAGCTCGAGGTTCGACTGGAGTCCGACGATCTTCGCTATGCGCACGCCCTCAGCGGGCTTCAGCGCATAGCGTGTCACCGACGGCCCAATAGTCACTTCATCCATCTCCACCTCAATACCAAAGTTTTGAAGCGTACGCTTGATGATGTTTGCATTTGCTTTCACGTCTCCCGTGCGTGCCTTGCCTTTGTCTTTTTCCAGAAGCGAAAGGGGAGGCGGGGCGTAGGTTCCAGAAAAGCTGGTGACGAGAAAGTCC
>JAYVPP010000065.1:0-6211 GCA_043757305.1 Candidatus Kaiserbacteria bacterium | reverse complement strand
GTTCGCTTGCTGGCCGTATTGCTTTCTTGGTGGGTTCTGCTGTGCTGACGCTCGGCATCGTTGCGCAAGAGCTTCAGGAAGACAGTGTGGACCCATGGCTCGTAGTCGCTTTGGTACTCATGGTGCTTTCGAAGATAGGCACACGCATATACAGCAACTCGCGGTTCTAGTTTGCAATGGTATAAGCCAATGTAGCGTTGTTGATTTGAGTGCGTTTGCGCGGCGTTTATTCGCTCCACATACTGTCTTGGCGTACAAGGAGCTCTCCTGCTCGCTCGGGCTCTTTCATTATTGCTTTGACGATACGCTCCATGCGCATTCCTTGTGAGCCTTTTACGTAAATGACGTCGCCGGCTTTTATAAGACCGCGAAGTACTTCTGCACCTTCTTCCGAATCACTCACTTCGAGAATGCGGGTCTCTTTCATACCGCCTTCGACTGCGCTTTGCGCAACATGTTTTGCGCGCACACCGACTGTCATGAGGGCATCCACTTTCAACGCGAGATGTGCACCGAGCTTTTCGTGCTCTTTCACCGAGTAGCGTCCGAGCTCGAGCATGTCGCCTACCACGGCAATACGACGTGTTGCTTCTGTGACCCCCGCAAGGGTGTCTATGCCCTCTGTCGCCGCAAGCGGTGACGCATTATAGGTGTCGTCGATAATGGTGCTGTCTTTGATACCTTTGATGAGCCGCATACGACCAGGAGCACTGGTGTGCTCTGTATATGCGTCACCTGCTGTGTGGAGTGGAATATCGAGCAAGCCACCCACAGCGCATGCTGCGGCCGCTGTGTACGCAGTGTGGAGGCCTAGGGAGCCAATTATTTTAATATCAGCAGACTCAGGGCCATGCGAAATATCGAAGCTGTATCCGACGGGATGCTGATCTTCATATAAAATAGTTTCCTTCGAAGCGGTATAAGGTGACGGCGTGAGTTTTCCAAAGCCCACTGCATGCACCGAAAGGCCACTGAGGGCCTTTCTAATATTTTCATCATCATTATTAAAAACAACTGTACCTCCCTCTTTAAGCGCTCGCACCAGCTCCATTTTTTCTTCAATGACTGCTTCCGGTGTTTGAAAATACTCAACATGCACAGGGACATCGGGAAACCGTGTGAGCACCACAATGTCGGGGCGCACAAGGGATGCCAAGCGTTTCATATCGCCGGGGCGGTCGACGCCCATTTCGAGTACGAGCCACTCGGGATACGAGCGCGTAAAAAGTGCAATGAATAACCCTTCGACGATATTGATAACCCACAAGAATAAATTATTCCCAGCGTTGGGGAGTCCGAGAATGGTGAGTGTCACACCAATGTCAGAGTTAAAGCTCTTTTCGCTTTTGCGTGCGCGCACGTGTGAGTGGATGACTGTATAGATTGCGTCCTTAGCAGATGTTTTACCCACGTTGCCCGTAATGCCAATGATACGGGGTTTTTTGCGTGCCAGTAGGATGCGTGCTTCAAAGAAAAGGATGCGTTCAATGGCGAGTTTCAGAGTTGCTTTCATAGGTGTTATTTTCGCATGAGATTGCGTAGTTTGAAAACCCGGTGCTCTATACAAGAAAAACTAGTCGCATCACTTTTTGTAGGTCGGGGGTAGGTCTGGGACAAAAAGTGATGCAACTAGGTTTTTGTCTCAGACCGCCAGTGATTTGTGAAAGTGACCCGTCCCTGAAGATTTTGAACGGAGACCATACCCCCAAACCTTTCAAAATCTCCGGGGACGGGTCTCGGGCGCATCGAATGCTATCTATCTGGTGGAATGTTGTAGTAGTTGATAAGGAAGTGTGACATGTTGATGAAGGGATCGGTCAAGGTTTCCGATGCGTACTTAACGCCCTGCGGTTCAACGGTAAACATAAAGACGATGAATTTTGGATCATATGAGGGGAAATAGCCGAAGAATGAGTGCAGATACCGATCATCGTAGTACCCACCTCCCTTCGGGTTTGCTATTTGGGCTGTACCTGTCTTTGCCGCGACGCTATAGTGTTCATTTTTCTTCGCGCCTTTTCTCAGGGCTTTATCTACGACGGTGGTGAGCATACGAGAAATAGTTTCGCTCGTACTTTCCTTCCAGACGCGTGTTGGGTCTGGCTGCGAAATTTCTTGTTCAGTACCATCGGTGAAGCGTATTTTTTTCACGACGTGAGGAGTCACCAATAATCCACCGTTACTGAGGGCCGCAAGTGCACGAATGGTCTCAATCGGCGTCATGGCAATGCCTTGGCCAAAGGATGCAGTTGCATACTCTACGTCGCGAGGGCTGTTGAGGTTGTCTATGCGACCATGCGTTTCGTTGGGAAGGTCGATACCAGTTTCTGTGCCAAGGCCGAGCTCAGTAAAGTAGTCACGAAATGCTTTTTTCCCCAGTTGCTTTTGAATAAATGCCACACCAGTGTTGAGTGACTGGTTCAGAATCTCTTGCATAGGCACGGTGCCACGACCGCGTTTATCGAAGTTGTAGATGGTGTATCCATCCATATCAAGTCGACCAGCGTCAAAGTATGTTGTGTCAGGTGTTATAACGTTTGCGTCGAGGCCAGACGCGACCGTCAGCGGTTTTATGATGGAGCCCATTTCATAAAAATCCTCCACGAGTGGATTGCGGAAGCGCGCAATATCGGCATCTGTGCGATTGTTGGGATCAAAGCCTGGCACAATACTCATGGCAATAATGGCGCCTGTTTTTGGGTCCATAATGATACCGCCAGTCAGCTTACTTTTTACCTTTTCATGAATGGCAGTGAGCTCAGCATCGAGCGCGCGAGAAACTGATGGTTCTATCGTGGTGACCACATCTGCTTCCTGTTTTGCCTTTGTATCAAAATTAAATACACCGAGATTACCAAAAATTTCGGCGAAAAAGTTTACCGATACTTTCTTTTGGTTCCGTTCAAGGCGGTCGTTGTAGTAGCGCTCGAGGCCATATCGGCCAGTGAGGTTGTCTCCATCGTAGCCTACAAAGCCTACAACGTTTGACTCAAGCGGACCTGTAGGATAGTACCGCCACTGATCTTGATAGAGACGAACACCGGGTAGCTTCAAGCTTTTTATTTTATTCGTAATATCTTCAGGAATCTTTGTGGCAATCACTTCATAGGTATCGCCATGCTTCCCTGCTCTTTTTATAAAGTCATCTTTGTCGATTGGAGTCAGTGCTGAGAGCGCGGTATACGTTGTTTCAATATTTTTAATTTGGACCGGGTCAATAGCGAGAATATAGCCAACCTTGAGAGTCGCACCCGTGACTTCTTCGCCATCTTTGGTGGTAAAGTAGATTGAACCTCTATTGAAGACATTGCTTGCGGTATGTACGTACTGTTTGTTTGCTTCGTCACGATACGCACGTGCATGTAGTACTTGCACTTGGTAGAGGCGTAGAATGAGAACAAGTGCAATAAAAAGCAATACACCGGTGATAATTCTGATGCGCAGTATCGAGCTTGCCCTCATTGTGTTAATTCCCCCTAAGCGCGAGGTTCGCCTTGGTCTTTGTTATAAATGTTTTTTGATCGGCCTTTAAAAGGCCGTGTGCAATAGCTACGTCAGGTGTGATGTTGGTTTTCGCAACAATGTATCGGCTCTCTAGGCCAGATATTTTTGTCTGGGTTGCTCGGATCTCGGTGTCTATTTCTTGACGCATCACTACATTTAGTACTGAAGCCGAGAGAAAGTACATGTAGAGTGCAAACGCAAGAAGCAACAACATACCAGAAAATGTCACCAAAAGCCGCTCTTCGGCATAGAGGATTGCTGTTCTGGCTGTGTGTTTGCGTTTCATATTTTTTCTAGGATCCTGAGCTTCGCGCTCCGTGAGCGAGGGTTGTTTTTTTGTTCATCGCGGTTCGGTACGAGTGGCTTTTTGATCGGACTTTGTGCTACTCCTTCCGCGATGAACGCCTTGAATGCAGTTTTTACGATGCGGTCTTCGGTGCTGTGAAATGTGATGATGGCGAGACGGCCGCCAGGGTTGAGAATTCCAAACGCGTTCTCAATAAAGTCAGTGAGTGCTGCGAGCTCGTCGTTGACCGCGATACGGAGTGCTTGGAAGGTCTTTGTCGCAGGATGTATCCTCCCCTTCCGTTTCATCGTTTTTTCAACGATGTCGGCAAGCTGGAGAGAAGAGCCAATATACTCCTTGTCTCGTGCTTCTACGATAGCGTGTGCTATCTTTCGAGAGTTTCGCTCGTCTCCATAGCCGTAGAGAACATTTGCGATATCTTCTTCGTCCCAGCCGTTCACGATGTCCCTCGCTGTAAACGGATAAGCGTCTGGCGAGCCGTAGGTCATAAAGAGTGGCTCGTCCTTTGCAAATGAGAACCCTCGGGGTGCGTAGCCGCTCGCTGTCTCAAACTGGTTGGTACTCCAGCCGAGGTCTGCGAGGATTCCGTCGACACGACTCGTCCCCGCTTCGGAAAGAAGCGAGTCAATGTTTCGAAAGTTGCCGTGTACTACCCTCGCATTCTTTTTCTCCGTAAAAAGTTCACGAAGCTTTGTGCACGATGCGGTGTCGACATCCATCGAAATGAGCTGTCCCTCCAGACTGAGTAACTCGAGTATCCCTAGCGAATGCCCACCACCGTTTGCAGTCGCATCGACGATAGTACTGTCGCGCTGAATCCTGAGCGCATGTATGGACTCGTCTTTCAAAACTGTAATGTGTCCAGACATATGCCTCGTGTTTGTTACAGCACTCCTATATCGCCAAGCTTTTCTGCAAGCGCCTCGGCTTGCGACTCGATGTGTGCTTTGTAGGTGGTCCACTTATTCTGGTCCCAGATTTCAATCCGATCATGGATACCTGCGAGAACGACTTTTGAGCCGAGCCCCGCAAATTCTTTTAAGAAATCAGGAATAAGAATGCGACCGACACTATCTACCTCTGCCTCCACTGCTCCAGAAAGAAAGAATCGATTGAATCCTCGTGTGTCCGCCTGGCCGAATGGCAAACGTCCGATTTTATCGGTGATCGTTTGCCATTCATTCAAGGGATATACAAAGAGACAGTTATCGAGTCCTCGGGTAATCACCACTCCCTCACCAAGCTCCTTCCGCCATTTAGACGGAAGTGAGAGCCTTTTCTTGGGATCGAGGGTATGTGTGTATTCTCCGATGAGCATAACTCGATAAAATTTCGATACATCCTATTTCTAGAACTATACCACTATCTCCCACCACAATGCCATTATATACCACTTCGCCCCACCATGTACCACACTTATCCACATTTGCACTCCACGCGACATATTTTTCACACGCTCCGATGTACGCAATACTGCAACGGGCATAGAGACACCGCGGATGTGAAAAATATGTCGCGTGGACTTTCCATACAAAAAACGCCGGAACCAAAGGTTCCGGCGGTAATACGATTTAACGTGGTAAGTAAGCTGGCAAACCTGCCTCCTTTACCTCGTACCCTAGACGGGCAAAAAAACGTGTGAGTGCATCGTATGGTTGATTCTGGCCGAGATATTTTGCTCGAGTAGACCTAAGCGCAAGAAGGCGCAGTGTTGCATCGACGAACGATTGACCGCCGAGTGTCTCCGTAGAGGTTTTAGCGAGCTCCAAGTACCGTCCGCGTGAACGGACCGTAACCCACCCCAGTAGCACTACGATGGCGAGCGCTATCATGCAAAACATGAAAACCGCATTTGCCCATACCCCAAAGCTTTGAGGAGAGAGGTGTGTGGCTAGTGCGTTTACTATGAGGAAAACCCCGATAATTCCCTGCCATTCCGAAACCAATCTTCGGATTTTGGTGAATATGACGTGCATCCATATGTACTCCTTGAAAAATGTGCTGTCCTAGTACCTGTGACGCAGAAGACGGGAAAATCTTTCACACACTCACGAAACAAGTTCCCGAAGGCGCTCCACTACAAATGTTTTGTCGAGTGTGGAAAGGAACCAGCCGAGCTTCGGACCACTGTCTTTGCCAAGGAAAGCGCGGTAAAACGGTGTGAAAAAGTCTTTTGGCGAAAGTCCTGATGCTTCCTTGAGCCCATGAAGCGCTGCGTGAATGGTTTCCCCATTCCACGGCGTTACCGCTTCGAGTGTAGAAGCAACTCCCTGCAAAGCTTTTTTTTGTTCTTCGGAAATGGTGCGCGCAACTTCCGGAAGCGATGTCTGAAGTACAAAACGGAACTCTTCAGGCGCAGATGTATCGAGCCAGCGCTGTGCGTACTCACTTCGAAGTGCA
>JAYVPP010000064.1:0-6220 GCA_043757305.1 Candidatus Kaiserbacteria bacterium | reverse complement strand
ATTATGTTTGCAGAAATCATCGGTATACCTGAAATCGATGTCATTGCTGTCACGTCTGGTCCTGGGCTCGAGCCAGCGCTTTGGGTCGGCGTAAACTTTGCGAAAGCACTCGCGATGCTCTGGAAGAAGCCGCTGGTGGGAGTAAACCACATGGAAGGACATATTATTTCCTCCCTTTTTGCACACGACACGCTACGTCCTGTCACCTTTCCTTTTGTCTCACTCCTCATTTCAGGTGGACACACCGAGCTCGTACTTTCTAAAGAGTGGAGCAAGTACGAGCTCATTGGGCAGACACGCGATGATGCGGCGGGAGAAGCGTTCGACAAAGTCGCGCGCCTCCTTGGCCTCCCGTACCCTGGTGGCCCGGAGATCTCTCGCCTTGCCAAGGAGGCGCGCGACGGCAACAACGCCATCACCTTCACTCTTCCCCGCCCCATGCTCACATCCCCCGACTTCGACTTTTCTTTTTCTGGACTCAAGACCGCAGTGCTCTACATGGTGAAAGATAAAACGCTTTCAGATGCAGAAAAGGCAGCACTCGCGCGAGAGTTTGAAGACGCAGCCACAGAAGTGCTCGTAAAGAAAACAATGCGCGCACTCGAGGAGAGCGGCGCAGAAGCGCTCGTAGTAGGCGGCGGTGTGTCCGCAAACACGCATATCCGCGAAGCATTCGTAGCTGCGTGTTTTACTAAAAATATTCACCTCTATTTTCCCGAACGTGCGCTTGCCACAGACAACGCCATTATGATTGCACTAGCAGCCCACGCGAAAGTGTCACTTCATCCAGAAAGCATGCAAAACGCTAACGACGTCATCGTCGCCGACGGCACACTGTCGCTTCATTCATAATATTCACGCAAAAGAAAAAAGCCCGGCGTTTTACCGAGCTTTGTGTTGCTGTGTTCTGCTTGTGTTATTTAATCCTTTGGAGAAATTTTTTGAGATACCTAAAGTCTGACGACTTTAAATGTGTTTCTCTCACAAAATCAAACCAATCGCAAAGCGATCTAATTTCAAAGTCACTCGCATCAATACGGTAATACCTACTTGAACTGTGAACGAGCATCGGCGGCACTTTTTTGCTTGATCGATCCAGTGATTGGCAGAGCTCCCTACCAGACATTCGTGGCATACGCATATCAGAAATAATGGCGGAAAAATGCCCATCGGCAGTATCTTCAAAAAGATCCGCAGCCGCCATACCATCTTCGGCAATCACTGCCTCGTAACCCCACTCTTCTAATGCCTTTTTATAGGCAGCAGCTGAGGGTAAGTCATCTTCAACAACCAGTACAATTTTCTTCATATAAAGATCTCCTTCAATTTGTCTGTATTATAGCATACTAATATACTGTTTGTCAATACAGCTCATAGAAACTCTTTTGTTAGGTCACAAAAACTGCTAGGATAGCCAGTATCTAAGGTATATATATGAAGGAGATTTTCAATACACCATACGACTCCAAAGCGACCGAAGATGCGGTCTATAAAGCATGGGAAGATGCGGAGTATTTCAACCCTGAGACATGTATCGAAAAGGGCGTCACCGCAGCTGATGCAGAACCTTACACTATTGTACTCCCCCCTCCAAACGTCACAGGTACCCTCCACATGGGTCATGCAGCAATGCTTGCGGTAGAAGATATCCTCGTGCGTTATGCACGTATGAACGGCAAGCGTACTCTCTGGATACCTGGCACAGACTCTGCAGCTATTGCAACACAATCAAAAGTAGAAACAGAACTTTTTAAGAAAGAAGAAAAAACTCGCTACGACCTCGGCCGTGAGGAGTTCCTCACGCGCGTCAATGCATTCGCACTTGAAAGCCAAGACACTATTCTTAACCAACTTCGCAAGATGGGTTCGAGTCTCGACTGGTCGCGTCTTGCCTACACGCTCGACGACACACGCTACACCGCCGTGATGACGGCATTTGTACGTATGTACGAGGCAGGACTCATCTACCGCGGTATGCGCATCGTAAACTGGGATCCAAAGATGCAGACGACGGTCTCCGACGACGAGCTTGAGCACAAAGAAATCAAAGAACCTCTCTACTATCTCAAGTACGGCCCATTTGTTATTGCAACAGCTCGACCAGAGACAAAGTTTGGCGACAAGTATGTAGTGATGCACCCAGACGACCCTCGCTACGCACAGTATGAACACAAGCAACAGATTGCTGGCATTGAGTGGATAGGTGGAAAGATTACTGCAACCGTCATCAAGGATACTTCCATCGATATGGAGTTTGGTACTGGTGTGATGACCATCACGCCGTGGCACGATGCGACCGACTTTGAAATCGCAGAGCGTCACGGGCTAGACCGCGAACAAGTCATTGATTACAGTGGGAAGCTCCTCCCTATTGCGGGCGAGCTTGCTGGACAACACATCAAGAAAGCACGTCCTCTCATCGTAGAGATTTTGAAGAATAAAAACCTCATCGAAAAAATCGACGAAGCATACGTACATAACGTAGCAGTCAACAGCCGTGGTGGCGGTACTATCGAGCCTCAAATAAAAATGCAGTGGTTTATTGCCGTCGATAAGGAATTCACTATTCCCCATTCAAATATTACTGGCATTGCCTCCGGCTCACAGACTACGCTCAAGAAACTTATGCGTGCTGCGGTAGAAGGCGGCCAGATAGATATCATTCCCGACAACTTTGCAAAAATATATCATCACTGGATTGATAACCTCCGCGATTGGTGTATCTCTCGCCAGATATGGTTTGGGCATCGTATTCCTGTTTGGTATCGCGCGGGAGAAATCGGCGGAAGCGCCCGAAGCGTAGTCGCCGCGCAGGGAGCGGAGGGCGCTTCCGCTGATTTATACGTTGGAGTTACACCACCCGAAGGTGAGGGCTGGGAGCAAGATCCCGACACGCTCGACACATGGTTCTCATCAGGCCTCTGGACGTTTTCAACACTTGGCTGGCCAAACATGGATGGCGATATGAAGGTGTATCACCCTACCACGGTACTCGAGACCGGCTACGATATTCTGTTCTTCTGGATTGCACGCATGGTACTCATGTCTGGCTTTCACTTGGGTGAAGTGCCGTTTAAGACGGTGTACCTCCACGGCCTCGTACGCGACGGCAAGGGCCAAAAGATGTCGAAGTCGCTTGGCAACATCATCAATCCGCTCGATATGATAGAAAAGTACGGTGCGGACGCGACGCGCCTCTCGCTCATTGTGGGTGCAACACCCGGTACGGACATCAAGCTTTCTGAAGATAAGATCAAGGGCTACAAACACTTCGCAAACAAAATCTGGAACATCTCTCGCTTTGTATTGATGAGCGTTGAAGGTGTATCGCTTGAACGACAAGCATCACTTCCTGCGCGTGATGAAGAGATTCTCGCGGGCCTTGCGAGCATTGTGAAAGAAGTCACCACGGATATCGATGAGTATCGTCTCTACATGGCTGCAGAAAAAGCGTATCACTATGTGTGGAGCGAGCTTGCGGACAAAATTCTTGAAGAGTCAAAGCCTATTCTTTCGGGCGCAGATGCAGATGCAAAAGCTGCGCGCCAGTACGTGCTATACACCTGCCTCATCACGTCGCTCAAGCTCCTCCATCCTTTTATGCCGTTTGTGACCGAGACCATCTGGCAAAACCTCCCAGAAAAAGACGCGGACATGCTCATTGTGGCAAAGTGGCCGTCCTAAACAGGCTGTGCTATAGTCACCAAAGATTTTGAGGGAGAAAAATATGAAGATTTGTAAACGGTGCCGAGGAACAGGCACGCTGTTTCGACCACAGAAAGATCGTCCTACAAGAAAAAGTTTAAAAACCTGCACCGACTGCAGTGGTCACGGTACAAAGCCAGCCCCGAGCACAAAAAAGCATATCCTCATTCGAAGCAAAAAGACATCTCACGCAAGCTAATGCTTGCGTGATTTTTGTACATATCTCTAAAACCCTTCGTAACAACCTGCTATACTATTTCTGTATGCAGACGTCGTACATGCTCATTGCACTTATGGGAGGTCTCATCCCGGCGCTCTTTTGGCTTTGGTTTTGGCTTCGCGAAGATGCGCCCCATCCTGAACCAAAAGCGCTCATTGCTGCCGCTTTTCTCTCTGGCATGGCTATCGTCGCTATCGTCCTTCCCCTCCAGCGCTACGCACTCGACCGCTTTACGGGTAGCTCGCTCATCTTTGTCTGGGTCACTATCGAGGAAATACTCAAGTACTCTGCGGCACTCGTGGTCGTACTTTGGAATAAAGCCGTCGATGAGCCTATCGACGCTATCATCTACATGATTGCCGTTGCACTTGGCTTTTCTGCGTTTGAAAATGCACTCTTCATATTTACGCCTCTTCATAATGGCCAGATTACAGAGTCTATCCTCACCGAAAACTTTCGCTTCCTCGGCGCCACGCTCCTCCATGTGCTCGCTTCCGGTACCGTGGGAGCTGCCATGGCGCTCTCGTACTACATGAAGCGCGAAGCTCGAGTCCTCATAGCAACCATAGGACTTATCATTGCTATCACGTTGCATGCTCTTTTCAACTCTTTTATAATGAACTCATCGAACGGAGAAACAATCCTAAGCGTGTTCCTGTTCGTCTGGATGGGAATCATTGCCCTTCTTCTTGTCTTTGAAAAAGTTAAACAGCTCGAACGTCAACACCAAACATCATGATACGAAAACCATCATTTCTCGAACGCCTCACCGGATCGACAACTATCGATGATTTTGAAGACGTCGAAGAAGCATCTGACGTAGAACAACAAACAGGTGGCGACTCATGGAGTGAGCAAGGTCTCGAGCCAGAAGCAGATGGCGAGCTTCCTGTCGACATGTACCACACCTCAGAAAAGATTGTCATTCGTGCACTTATTGCGGGGGTAAATCCAGAGAACCTCGACATCGCCATCACGCGCGACATGGTGACCATTAAAGGTCATCGTGAGGAAGACCGCGAAGCTCCAGAAGAAGACTACTACCATCACGAGCTCTACTGGGGCAGCTTCTCACGCACACTCCTTCTCCCTGAGGAAGTTATCATCGACGAAGCAGAGGCAAAAGAAAAACACGGCATGCTCACCATCGTCCTTCCAAAGCTCGACAAGGCGCGCAGCGCGAGACTCAAGGTGAAGAGTCACCAGATAAAACCATAAACTATCACCGCCTCAAAGGCGGTGGTTTTGCTTCTCGGGTTAAAACCCGTGGATACTGAATCCGTCCTCTCGATCGAGAATCTCGTCATCTTGGTTTTCAATATAGTTCATGATGGTTTCATCAGTCACCACTCCTGATGTGGTGGCGAAGTATCCTCGTGCCCAGAGGTGCTGACCCCAGTTTGTTTTAGCAAGTGCCTTGTCTTCCATCAGGAGTTTTCTCGAGGTCTTGCCTTTGAGATACTGCACGCGAGTGGCAATCGAGAGGGATGGTGGCACAGAGAGAAACAGATGGACATGGTCTTTCGATACGTGGCCTTTGAGAATCTGTACATTCTTGCTTCGTGCTATCTCACGGATGAGATCGCGTGTTCTGATTGCTCGTCGTGTGGTGAGGATTGGTTTGCGGTACTTGGTGACCCAGACGATGTGGTATTTGAGGTCATACAGTGTATGCGCTCCTTTTCTATAGTTCTGCATCGACACATGATACACCTTGAAAGGATCGCCTCAAGGCGAGGGTGTTGCTCCCAAAGGGGGACATAATAAGAAAAACCGCCTCGTATTCACGAGGCGGTTTTGTTTATGCCCGAATCAAAGACTCAACAATATTGCAGCAATCGTTGCGGCTCCAATACCTAGAATTTTTGTAAACGTAACAGTTTCTCCTAAAAGAAAGATGCCGCCAAGTGCTGCAAATACAACTGCACCTCCACTTATAACTGGACCAGCAACCGATACAGGCAACCCCGATGTAAACGCGCGAAACATAAACAGGTCACCGACTGCAATAAGTACTCCAGCTGCCACCACATACAGTAATCCTGAATGTGAGATGCTACTCAAAGAAATTCCTTCACGAACGGCAAACATTGCCAGGATGAGGATAGCTGTCGCGAATCCTGCAGCGCGCACGACTGCTGTGCCGATTGTAGGATCAACACCTGCCTTTTTATTAAGAACGAGATACCCTGCAAGACATACCGCTGCTATAACTGCTGAGAATAAACCATTATTCATATCATTTCTCCATTTCTCAGGTAAGAATACTAGAAACAACTAATAAATACCACAAAA
>JAYVPP010000063.1:0-6266 GCA_043757305.1 Candidatus Kaiserbacteria bacterium | reverse complement strand
TACCGAGTATGGGAGCAGCCCTACTTTTTCTCGCATGGCAAACTCTGCAAGTCCTGCCTCAAACTGGCGGTTCACCACACTATACTGGTTTTGAATGGTTACAATCCGAGGTAGGTTTTTTTCTCGCGCGAGGCGCAGATACTCTGAAACACCCCACGGCGTTTCATTCGACACACCGATGTGGCGCACCTTCCCTTCTTGTATGAGCTCACCGAGCACTGTGAGTGTCTCTTCGATACTGGTAGCGTCTTCCTCTGGGTTATGTACATACCCGCGTGCACCGAAAAAGTTTGTGGTGCGTTCTGGCCAGTGGATCTGATAGAGGTCGACGTAGTCTGTCTTGAGGCGCATGAGCGAACCATCGATAGCGTCACGGATACTTTTCGTATCGAGGCGCGGCTTGCTCCCTGCGTCACGAGTGCGCACCATATCTGAAGGACACACTTTCGTGGCAATCACTAAGTCGTCGCGCTTACCGCGCTTAGTAAGCCAATTTCCAATATATGTTTCTGTGAGTCCCTGAAGCTCTGGCTCTGGCGGCACAGGGTACATTTCTGCAGTATCCAAAAAATACATACCACGCTCCTCTACCGCATAGTCGAGCTGCTCATGTGCGTCGGCTTCTGTATTTTGCTGACCCCACGTCATGGTGCCGATGCAAATGACGGGCACAGCGACATCAGTTCCTCCAAGCGTACGTTTTTCCATTACAAAAATTTATACGATAATGAAAAAGTATAGCATGATGATTTTTCTCTTCTGATTGGAGGTGTATCGATAGAGCACTAACATGAAACCCCGCTCATACAGCGACTACTCACACTACTTGTAACAAGCGGCGAGCTTGAGGCCCTCTGTAAAGGAAGGTGTCGCTCCACCTTCAAGCTCCTTGATGCGCGCGCTTCCGAGGCTCGCGTCGGCACACGCAATCATCATGGGTGTGAGCACAATATGGTTGGGATCTATACCCATGACTGAAAGCATTTTCTTTTGACCGTCAGTCAAACGAGAGGGACTGACAACCACTCCACCAGAAGTATTTCCGGAGACAGTGCCGCTGGCGGTTTGTGTTGTTGTAGCCGCTGTTCCATTATTGGTAATAGTATTCGTGGTATATGAAGTAGTAGTTCCTGTGCCAGAACGCCACATCCAAAAACCAAAAGCGAGTATCAATACGACGAGTATAGCGAAGAGTAGAGTGCGTGAATTCATAGAGTATGGATATTACTTATCAGCATGCTCAGTACGCAAGCTAAAAGCCCGCGCGGCGCTTGAGCATCTGTATATAAAGACGTACCAAAAGTGCTACTATTACAAGAACGAACCGCGCGCCACTTGCCTTTTCTTCACCAAAAGCGCAGTATCGAACATATGTCTCGCGCCATACATCCAGCAAAACGCATGTTCGACATTGTCGCAACATTGCTTCTTTCGCCCGTTGTACTCCCTTTTACGTGCGTGGTATGTCTGGCGCTTTTCATCGAGCATGCGCTCTGTGGACACCCATGGGACGCAATGTTCTATAGCGAAATACGTATTTCTTCGGGGAAACCATTTCGACTCTATAAGTTCAATATTTTTAGGTGGGGTATCATTGCACAGATGCGTACAGCGCAGACATTTATACATACCAAAGATCTAGAACGAAACGGGAGCCTGAGTTTTGTGGGATGGTGCCTCAAACAAACCTATTTGGATGAACTTCCGCAGCTATGGTGCGTTTTAACAGGCGACATGAGTATTGTAGGTCCTCGTCCTGTGAACACTGCCATATACGAGCGTTTTATGAACGAAGGCTATACAGAAAAAAGTATCGTACGTGCTGGACTCACGGGGCCATTTCAGTCCCTCAAGGACGACCAGACTGCCTCAGCACACAAACTCGATCAATGGTATGCGGACTATGTCATGACTCACCCGTGGTACGCGATCATAGGAAACGACATACGCATTATTGCGCGCACGATGCGCGTCGTACTCAAAGCAAAGGGGATATAAAAAAACCGGAACGTGAGTTCCGATTTTGTGTTTGTTATGCCGCTCTGCCACTGAGTATGCCGGAGAGATCGCGGAGCATACGAGCTTGCATTACCCCATGTGCGTCCTGCGCTTCGACATTTACATACGGAATGTTTTGTTGGGAGCAGTAGACCGAAAAGGAGCCGTCGTCGTGCTGTGGAGGATTTTTCTGTAGCACGACGTTGTAGTGGCGAATCTTCAACGCTTCAAAG
Source organism: Candidatus Kaiserbacteria bacterium (assembly GCA_043757305.1). GTDB lineage: Bacteria > Patescibacteriota > Minisyncoccia > Phycocordibacterales > UBA918 > JAYQPD01. Next base: position 4,035 of record JAYVPP010000063.1, on the reverse strand, counting down.
AGTTGGCGCTTCGTAGTGAGAAAGAAGTCGTCAGTACTAGCAGCTGCATTCACGGAAACTTCCGCTGCATCTCCCGCCATGTCACCGCCTGGTGTGTAGCTATGCACCCCGTATGCGCCATGGGTGTTGTTGTGCATACCAATGACGACACTGCGAACGATTTTCCTATCCTCCACATAGCTGGCGACTTCTGTAGCAAAGGCGCTCACAACATCACACACTTGCTGCGGTGCGGTGCGGAGCGCACACCGCACACCTTCCAAGGTATAGATACGGTTTGGGTCAACGCGATACTGTTTGCCATCAAGTGTAAACTTGATATATCTTCCACCACCATGATAAAGCGATACCAAGCTCCCGCTATACCTAAGAACAATGTCCTTAGCCGCACAGTATGAGGTTGTCTCATTTTCATGTGGATGGAAAAACCGAGGGCCCGGACCATTCCACAATACGTGCAGAGTGACGGGTGTTTCACCAAGCATGAGCACGATGTCGTGCTGTAGTGGAAACGCGCGCGCGCCAGTGGACAAGCGTGGTGTCTCCATGCATACAGCCACCCCGCCGAGCACTACTGATCTTCTATTCATTACAATGTTCTCCTCTCTCTAGCGATGATTCTACGTATTTTATATAGAGTGTCAATAAAAAACCCGTGAGAAAATTTCTCACGGGTTACTGATACCTGCAGATCACTGCAGATTCATGGTCGTCTGGCCGTGGTCAAAGTGCACAGTAATTCTGCAATCGTAGTTGTTGTCCCAAGATGCTTTGTTGCGGACAATATGGTCTGATGCGACATAGCTCCATTGCGAAGCGCCAATATACGCTTTTCCGTTGCAATAGCCACCAGAAAAATAGTGATCCGATGTCTCGGCAACTGCATTATCGCAGCTGCCAAGATTTGCTGACCAACATTTGTTTTTTGCCGCGGCACGCGCATCTTCCATGGAAGAGAAGCCGCCGAGATTCCATCCGATTCCCTGATTACCAGCTGCAATTGCAGCATATTCTTCAGCGAGTGCTGGAGTTGCAATTCCTGCGAGCAACCCCGTAATAGCTATTCCCATCAACATTTTTTTCATCGAACTTTTCTCCCGTTTGGATTTATTCTACGGAACTCCCGCAGAACTTCTGCAAAGAAGATACCATGTATGGAGGAGGAGTCAAGAAATGAAAGCCTGGGTGGAAGGCTTCGCCTTCCACCCAGGCTTTCTACTCAAAAAGTACCTAACCCTACCTCTTCTTCAGCCCTACTGTCGTACTAGCTACAGCATGGAGGGGTGAGGAGCTCGCGGTGGTCGTGGCAGTAGTTGTGGTCGCAGGAGCGGGTTCAGGTACCGGAGGAGGAGTCTGCGGAGGAGTAGGAGCGTCCCCCGTTGGGTGAAGCCCGCCGTTTACCGTACTATTACCCGAAAGTTGGTTAACCTTATTTGCAAAGCCGTCTTGGTTGGTACCAGCGATCTTCTTATTGATATCAATCGCACCTTTATCTGAGTACCCAAGGTACATCGCCGCTCCGAGACTGAAGAGAACTACGGCAATGAGCGCCGCCGTGAAGCGGAAAGTTGGCGATAGAAAAAAAGATGTTTTGGTTTGAGTAACTTTTGGCATAAAAATAGTATACCACCCTACCCTGGCCACGCGAACGCGTATTGTTGCAGATATCCCCTTATTGTGGTACATTCTGAGGCGTATTCCCGAGATTTTGTTGCCACACGCGCAATTACTGTTTCCAGGGTCTCACACTGATTTGAAAGACAAGATTCGTATTAACTTAGCTATTCGTGCCCTAGAGCTCCGAGTCATCGGCGCGGAAGGCGAAAACCTTGGCGTGATTCCCCGCGCCGACGCGTTGCGACTTGCTGAGGAAGCGAACCTTGACCTTATCGAGATATCACCGAACGCAGTTCCCCCGATCGCAAAGATCATGGACTACGGAAAGTATCAGTATGAGACATCAAAGAAACAGCGCGAAGTAAAAGCAAAATCTCACACCACTGAAACAAAAGGGGTACAAGTAAAAATCGGCACGGGAGAACACGATCTTTCACTTAAAGCCAAGAAGGCTGCCGAGTGGCTCACCGAGGGTCATCGCGTGAAAGTCGACCTCTTCTTGTGGGGACGCTACAAGAGCATGGAAGAATCCTTCCTCAAAGAGCGCCTCGAACGATTTCTAAAGCTCATTCCCGCAGACTACAAAATAGCCGAACCCATCAAACGTAGTCCAAAAGGATTTTCCGCAACTGTCGAACGTATTGCGAAAGTAAAAGGAGGTACCCCCGAAACCACGAATCAATAACATTTTATGAAAACAAACAAGTCATACACGAAACGTCTTCGCGTTACAAAGAACGGCAAGATCATCGCTCGTCGCGCTGGTCAGAACCACTTCAACGCAAAGGAGTCAGGTCGTGGTCGTCAGAATCGTCGCAAGGCAGTAGGGCTCCACATGTCGACAAAGGACCGTCAGCGTTTCCTTCCTGGAACAAGCGTCTAAACTTATTAATTCTCTAACAGCACGACATAACGTATGGCACGAGTAAAAGGAGGAGTTCAAGCAATGAAGCGACGTCGCAAGATCCTTGCGCGCGTGAAAGGCTTCCGCTTCGACCGTTCAAAGAAGACCCGCGCAGCTATCGATGCGCTCAAGCACGTAGGCTTGCACTCATTTGCACACCGCAAGGACAAGAAGAATGACTTCCGTAAGCTTTGGATTGCACGCATCAACGCTGCTATCCGTCCTCATGGCATGACGTACAGCCGTTTCGTGGCAGTACTCAAGGCAAAGAATGTCGAGATCGACCGCAAGGTGCTCGCAACATTTGCAAAGGACAGCCCTGAAGTGTTCGAACGCATCGTCGCAGGTGTAGGGGTTAAATAAGACTCACCCAGAAGAAAACCCCCGGAAATGACATTCGTCATTTCCGGGGGTTTTTCGTCACACCTTCTGTTCTGCAACTTCTATCCGCTTTTCTGCCCCGCTGTTACTTCCTGCTGGTGCAAACTCTTCTGGGTAAAAGATTTTGTTGCCATTATTGGCCGCATCTCAATCAAAAATCTTTTGGCCTTGATTGGTTCAGTCAAGGCCTCTTGGAGATTCACAGATGTTTCCAATATTTTTTCAACCTGGTCCAGGGTAAGAGTAGATTGTTTTCTAATCTTAATTGGTCGCGACTCGAGAACAAAAGTTTGATCCGATATGCCACAATCTTCAGGCCGCACTGCACTAAGATTCACGTCAAAAATCTTCTTCATGTACTTCTCCTCTTTTCTGTATCGGAGAATACGCTTTGAGGACTCAAAAGTCAACGTACCTAGCGCCGGACTGCTTCTGTCTTAAGCGCTGTATAGATCTCTTTCATAGAACCAAACCACGTGGTTTGGTGATAGCGTATATTGTTTTCACGACAGAATGTCTGTACAAGCTTTTGTATTTTTGGGTATTGATAGCGCGATACGCCGGGAAAGAGATGATGCTCGATCTGGAGACTGAGTCCCCCGAGTATTTGGAACGAGAGGAACGATGGGTAGAGATTTCTTGTCGACGTTATCTGATTGAGCCATGTCACTTCAGCATCTTGTGAGACAACTTCCTCTCCTTTATGATTTGGTGCAAATGCAAACCCCATATAAAATCCCGTGCTGAGGACATGGATAGCAAGAAACACGAGCCCGGTGATAAGCGAGAGATGCGAGAATACAAAATAAAACAGTACTACGAAATGAAGTACTGCAAGCGCACATTCTGCGACTACACGCGGTGCCGGAAGCCGCTCCACTGCCGCTACCCATGTTCGCAACAGCTTGCTCGTATACCACACCGGTAGCGATATAAAAAAGATGAGGTGCTGATGGCGCACAAGCCATGGAGTGAAAGAAAATGTTCCTGCTCTCTGTCCGTCGCGAAAGAGGAACGGAATGTTGAGGTCTGGGTCGGCGCCATCTTGGTTCACATGCTCATGGTGCATATTGTGTTCTTCAAACCACACGCTCTCGCTCCCGCCGAGCGCGAGACCCCACACCACAAGACCA
>JAYVPP010000062.1:0-6315 GCA_043757305.1 Candidatus Kaiserbacteria bacterium | reverse complement strand
CGACGAAGTCCTTCCGCAAACTGCTTCGATGTCGTAGTGCGGAAAAATACTTCCCCAAGCTGGTATTCAGTGTTTTTGGATTTATATTTTGTAAATGCGTATTGCGAGACTAGAAGGTTGTATGCGTATGTTTCACCGAGCTGCTCTTCACCCGCGCTCACTCCAAGTGCGCAGTCTTCCATACTAGGAAGCGAAACCTGTTTCCATCCATAGCGTTTTATTTCTTCCATGAGCTTTCGCACCATAATGCGCAGTGTGCGAAGTGTGTGCTGCTCTTTTCCAATACCAAACTCAAATATATGTGCACCTGATGTTTGTTCAATAAAACGGTTCGTGTTTATTTTGATAAACACAACATGCGTCATTTTTTGAGACAGCTGTGCGATATCCTTACTAGTTGTTGTCAGTTTCATTTGTAGAAAGGCGATTATCGATGCGGTTTATATCGCGTGGGAATAACGAAGCTTCTTTGACGTTGTCGAGTCCGAGATACTTTTGCGTGATGCGTTCGAGACCCATTCCCCATCCGCCGTGTGGTGGCATGCCGTACTTAAAGGCCTGAAGATAAAACGAAAAAGTGTCTGGATTGAGTCCTTTCCATTTCATTTTTTCCACAAGCGTATCGTAGTCATGAACGCGCTGGTTACCACTTGAAATCTCTACTCCCCGGAAAAGAAGGTCGAAGCATTTTGCAAATCCAGGGTTTGCCGGATCTTCCATGGCATAAAACGGACGCTTTGTGAGTGGGTAGCCAGTGATAAAGATAAAGTCAGAGCCCTTCTCCTTTGCTGCCCACTCACAAAGCCAACGCTCGTGTGCGGGGTCGAGGTCAGGTTCATTGGTGCAGTCTTCGCCGGTTGCATCAGATATGAGCTTTTGGGCTTCACGGAGCGTCATATGTGGAAATGAGACAGGACAGAGTGGCAGTGATGTTCCAATCACCGCAAACTCATGTGCACATGTGTCAGCGAGATGCTTTGTGATATGGGCAAACATACGCTCGATGACAGCCATGACATCGTACTGGCTCTCGATGAATGCCATTTCGCCATCGAGCATCACAAGCTCATTTAAGTGGCGCGTGGTTGCGTGTTTTTCAGCACGAAAGATAGCACCTGTTGCAAAGACACGCTCAAAGACACCAGTCATGATCTGCTTGTAGAGCTGTGGTGAAGTTGCGAGGTACGCAGTCTTGTCTCGAAGATACTCGAGCTTAAAGATACCAGCACCACCTTCAGCATCGTCTCCCACAATCTTTGGTGCCTGAAACTCCGTGAAGCCCTCGGCAATAAGTGCAGCGCGATATCCCGCCAAGATTTCACTTTGTACTTTGAAAATAGCGCGCTCGCGCTCGCGCCGAAGTGTGTACGGACGAAAGTCGAGGAGTGTATCGATATTGAGAGGCGCTTCTCGTTCAAATGGCACATCAGTCGCTTTTGCGAGCACTTCTATCGCAATGATTTCGAGTTCGATATCACCATTTTTCACCCCCGCTTTGATATTTTTTTCAGGACGCTTGTTGACGATTCCAGTGACGCTCACGACGTACTCGTTTTTAATTTCTTGTGCGATAGTAAGTACCTCTGGCTTTCCAAACACAACACCCTGCACCATGCCGGTGCGATCTCGGAAATCAAAAAACGCCAGCTTCCCCTGATTGCGCGCAACATCAACCCAGCCCTGTATGGTAACAGTATCTCCTACGTGCGCTCCCAGCTCTCCAAGTAGTGTTCGTGACATATGTTATATGGTTAAGCCAATTTTATTTCGTACGTCAGACATCTTTTCCTGTGCATGGGAGTGGGCCTTCTTACTTCCCTCTGCGAGTACCGCACGTACGTCATCATCACTTATTTCCTTACGTCGTGCACGGAACGGCGCAAAGTACGTTTCTATATCTTCGATAAGCATTTCTTTCAAGTTCTTGTAATTCTTTTCTGAGATATTGTACATCGAAAGTTTCTCTTCAGTTGGTTTAAAAAGCTTATGTATCTCAAGTATATTCTTGCCGGGATAATATTCACTTTCCACCGAACTCGGCGGAAGAACTGTTCCAGTAACAATCGACATTACTGCTTTGGCTATTTCATCTTTAGTGCCAAAGAGCGGAATGGTATTTTTATAGCTTTTTGACATTTTCGTGCCGTCGGTGCCGGGTACAATGCCCACTGTTTTCAGTATCGCCTCTGCTGGCTCAACAAACGTACTACCGAACGCATTGTTGAATTTCACCGCTGCTTCGCGCGCGTATTCTATGTGCTGACGTTGATCTTCTCCTACCGGCACTACATCGGTATCGTACAGTAAAATATCTGCAGCCATCAGCATGGGATAATTAAATAATCCCGCGGTAGCTTCTATCCCCTTCGCAACTTTATCTTTGTACGCGTGCGCTTGTGAAAGAAAAGGAACCGTGACAAGGCATTCAAAAATCCACGCAAGCTCAGTATGCTCGGGAACATCTGATTGTTTGAACAGGGTCATCTTTTTTGGATCTACTCCAGCTGCAAGATAGTCTTTTACAATATTGAGGGTATTTTCACGGAGTGCCTCCCGGTCTTTTTGTGAAGTGAGTGAGTGATAATCGGCAACCATCAAAAAACTGTCGTAGTCTGGATAGGAGTCAACAAATGGTTTTAGTGCACCAAAATAGTTGCCAATGTGAAGATTTCCAGATGGCTGTAATCCAGTCAATAAACGCTTTTTCTTCTCCATAGTGAACTCATGATACCAAACCATGAGACTTCATGAAAGGCGCGCTATCAAGCAGTTTTAGGGACTCCTGGTGCAGCTCCTTGAACAGTAGGAGCAGCGCCTTGGGGCGCGAGTGGAAGCTCGAGGGTAAACGTCGAACCATGTCCTTCGCCCCAGGAAGCCGCGGCCACATGTCCCTGCATCGCTTCTGCCATTTCTTTTGCAATATAGAGACCGAGGCCAGTTCCGTACATATTGGCGGTATTTGCGTTTGATGCCCGGACAAATTTATCAAAAATAATACCGAGAGTTTTTTGTGACATACCTATTCCGGTATCGACAATATCAATAACTGCTTTATGCTGCGCTCCGATGACCGACGCCGTGAGCACCACCTTTCCTTGTGGGGTGTACTTGATGGAATTGTCGATTAAATTTTGCAAAATCTGTCGAGTCTTCCCCTCGTCTGCGTACACCATGAGCTCGTCATCTGCAGCTGATTCAAAAATAAGCGCAATATTTCTTTTTTCTGCGTATTGCCTGAGCTCATCGGTAATTACTTTTGCAAGCTCCTTGAGAGAAAATACTCCCATTTCATATTTCATAGTGCCACTTTCAATACGTGACACATTGAGAAAGTCATTGATTGACATTGCCATGTTTTGAACAGATGTCTCTATGTGTCCAAGTGGTTCAAAAAATTTTGCGGGCACGGGTCCATACGAGCCGTCACGCATGAGCTCTGCAAAGCCACGTATAGCTGTGAGCGGCGTACGCAGCTGGTGCGAAGCAATGGATACAAACTCTGACTTCGAGCGGTCGAGGTCTTGAAGCCTTGCGTTTGCTTTCTGAAGGTCATCAGCGAGAGTTGCGTTGTGCTGCCTCCCTACGATCTCACGCTCGACACTTCGTGAAAGCGGCAATGCAATAACGCTGAAAATGGCGAGTGTAATAAAAACTACGATATGTGCATGATTGAGTGTATTTATGAATAAAAGAGAAAAGATAAGCAGCCAGAGTGCGGTCATAAATGCATGAATACTAAAGAGCTTCACATCAAATGCTTTATAGTTGACGATGAGATACGCGAGCAAAGCGGAGAACAACGGTGCACCGAGCAAACCATACTGACCTATAAACGTATTGTCAGTGATAAGTTCAATGATATTTCCGAACGAAAATGCAGTAAGAAATGCTGTAATACCAATCGTAAAAAGTATGACCGAGCGTCGTTCTACTGCATCAGTGATAATTTTTGCTCGTAGTGCAACAACTGAAAAACCAATGATAAGCAGTACATAGAGTAGCTCCACTGCGTAGCCGTATATCGAAAGGATACCTTCGATGGCATTGCGGTCGCAGTTTGTAAGGTCAAATCCGATGAGCATCAGCGGGGTTGGTGCAAGAATGAGCGTGGGAAGTAAGGGTGCTGTGTAGAGTAGCTTCTCTTCTGTAGAAAGATCTTGTTTGAAAATAAATACATACGCAAAATAAAATGCAAAAAAGTATACAAAGGGTTCAATCATATTGACGATGGTCCACGCAAACATGACGCGGCCGGGATATTCACTCGCCCACAAGACAAGTGATCCCAGTACCCACAATGTGAGCGATCCATTCATCGCAAGGAGAAGCCTCGATATCAAACTATTGCGCTGATGTAAAAAAACAAAAAGTGCAATAAAAAGTGCAGGCAACGCACATCCGAGATAGGTGTAATACAAGAGAGGCGTATAGATATTGTCAGACACTATCAAATACTGCGAGGAAAACCATCCGCATGCTGCAATCAGTTGTTCAACGTGTGGTGCCATGGCTAGTAGGTAGAAATATCAAGACGCTTTGGAATATTGTGCTCATCGGTCACAAAGCGGAAGTTTTTTGTGTACTCGTACTTGTACCAAGAAAGTCCTGTTGATACAAAAAACATGGCAATAAATGCGACGAGGAGTGTGATATTGATAAGAGGATATTGTCGTTGCATATAGCTATGTATGTGATGGGAACGTGCAGGTGCATGTTGTCCATACAGCACTTTGCTCGGTATCGTAGATAATCGTTCCCCCATAATGCTCTATCATGTGCTTGAGTGTCGTGTACTGTGCATCAGGAACACGTTGTGTTTTTTCTGCCGCTTGGGGTTTCTTTTCCGTAACTTTTAAAATAAACGAGACTGTATGCATTTTTGCAGACTCACAGAGTGAAAGTGTTACACGGCCACTGATGTTACGCTCGGCCACACGCTTCAAAAGCGTTTCGATAATGCGTTTGAGGTGCTTCTGGTCAATAGTGATGTATTCGTTTTTTAGTTTTGGTGTGCGGTAAAAGAGTACAATACCCTTTTTAAGAAATGTTGCGCGACGAGCTTCGACAACATTCACTACTATTTCGGCAAGTGAAGTAACCTCTCCCCGATGTTCAAGGAGTGGCGAGAGGTTCCCGCGCATAGTGTCAACAGACTCAAAGAAATGAGCTATGCTAAGCAAAGCTTCTCGTTCTGCTACGAGCTGCTTTCTCTCACTCTCTGTGAGCTTTGACTTTTTATTCTCCAGAAGCGACGCAACGGTACCAAGTGCAATAGCAAGCGCTTTCTTTACATCTGGTGGTATAGAAAGTTGCCGCGGCGGCTCGGTGAGCTTTTCCTTCCCGTTGTGTGTTTTTTTATATTCTGTCGTTACAAGGTGACACAGAAGCAACACAAGCAGCAAAAGTATTGAAAGGCGTGGGTAATAAATGGCACGAAGCAATAAAAAGATGAGCGTCCCCGAGGCGAGGATACTGACCAGAACACATAGACGTATAAATAAGAACGATGACTTCATAATGCCGCAGCGAACTTCCGCTCTTTAGTGTGTCGGAAGCCTGACCGTAAACGTAGAACCTTTTCCAGGCCCTTCCGACGCTGCTTCTATTGTCCCATGATGTCCGTCAACGACAACCTTTGCTATAAACAGTCCGTAGCCTGTTGAGTCGACATTTATGCGCACGGAATCCTTCCCTTTTCCCCCTTCTGTGAAAAGTCGTTTCATATCCGCAGAATCGATGCCAACACCTGTATCGCTGACTGCAAATATAATTTCCTCGGTATTTTGTGAAAGATGTATCACAATACTCCCCGCAGGTGTGTACTTGATGGCATTATCGATAAGATTGCGTATCACGTGCCGGCGGATCTTATCTTTATCACCAGTGTAGGCGTATACGCCGTCCGCCGATACAACACTAAGTACTACACCTTTCTCAGTCGCCACTTTTTGAAAGTCAGCAACAGCTTCTGTAACTATCTCCTTAAAATCAAAATTGTTTTTTGCAAACTCAGTGGTACCTTTCTTTAAGTTTGAAGAGTCGAGAATATCACGTACTGTCTCTACACCCTTATCCACGTCAGCAAGTGCCTGTATCGCTAACCCATGAAGACTTTCAGGAGTTCCCGGGAAATCATTTTCTACGATAGAGGCAAACACCGCTTTGCTCTTTGTGAGGTAACCCTTCACTTCATGTGTGATGAAGTGAATGAGACTTTCCTGTCGTTGGTTTGCAAGAGACAGCTCTTCATAGAGCATTGCACGGTTGATTGAGACCGATATTACATTAGTAAATGTCTGGAGAGTACCGCGCTCG
>JAYVPP010000061.1:0-6328 GCA_043757305.1 Candidatus Kaiserbacteria bacterium | reverse complement strand
TCTTGGCGGCTCGTTTACCAACTACACACCAGCAGGTGCATTCCCTGACTACGGCTTCGCTCGCTCAGGCGTTTCTGCAAAGTTTGGCTTTACCGTATCAGCAAGTACTACTGCAGACCTCGCCCAGAAGTTCCTCGATAACGGTACGGCTTGTAACACCGGCGCGCTCGACACAAACCTAGGCGCATCTTGTTGGACATTCGTATCCACAACAGCAACTTCCACCATCGTGACTGCTGCTCCAGCTCCAGTCTCGGGTTCAACATCGACGATCTTCATGCACACCTATGTGCCTGCAAACCCAAACCCAGCACTTCCAAAGGATACCTACACCGCGACCACAACACTGACTGCAGTAACAAACCCATAATCCGTTATGAGAAACAACCAAATCGTTCATTCCGTTCTTCCTGTGGTTGTTCTTTGTGCAGTTATGTTTGCGCCGTATACCACGTTCGCGTATACAACAGATCAACTTCCGACGAATCAAGTGTATAGCGATTTCGTTGTTGGTCCGGGCAAGATGGATATCGAGCTTAAGCCTGGTGAATCTAAAACCGTTGACCTCACACTTGCGAATCGCATGGGCGATGAGCGAGAATTTGAAGTTCACGTAGAAGACATCAAGGGCTCTGATGATCCAGCACAGGCCGTGGTACTCCTTGGAGGAGAACGCGGACCCTACTCGCTTCGCGATTACTTCAGTTTTCCTGAACCAACCTTCACACTGAAGCATGCAACGAAGGCACATATACCGGTAACCATCACCATTCCAAAAGATGCGGAACCAGGTGGATATTATGGTTCAGTAATATTTACGACGACATCGAAAAAAACAACGAATCCAGCAGGAGAAGTGGTGGGCGGTGCTGCAGTCATTTCGCGCATTGGAGTACTGTTCTTTGTGACAGTGCCAGGTGCAACAAAAGAAGACGGCCTCCTCGAATCGTTTGCTACGAAAGCACGTCAGTTTTTCTTTACGAAAGGCGATGTGACCTTCCAAGCACTCTTCCGCAATAATGGTGACCTTCACCTCAAACCATCGGGTCAGATTAAGATTTCGAATATGCTCGGCACCACAATCGAAACGATTGCGGTCGACCAGTGGTATTCGTTGCCACATTCGCTTCGCCTTCGTGAAGTTGAGTGGCAGAGAAGTGGTCTCGTAGGAAAATATACTGCAGAGATCACTCTGAGTCGTGGCTACAACAACCAAACTGATACAAAGAAAGTGTCGTTCTGGGTCATTCCACTGCTTCCTGCAGGGATCGTACTCGGTATCGTCTTCCTCATTTTCTTCTTCATTCGCTACCTCGTAACGCACATTGAGATTCGTCGTAAATAGCTATGGTGACTCTTCGAACATGGGGATTGCGCTTCGGTGTCGCGTGCGCGACATTGCTCGTCGCCTGTACCGCGCACGCCGCAGTGATGCAGAGCACGAACTATCGCTTGCAAAGCGATAGCATCAACATTGGTGGCGCACGAGGGACTTCGAATAGTTATAAGCTTGAGGATACGGCAGGAGAAGTCGGCAGCGGCCTTTCTTCAAGTACCTCGTACAAGCTTAGCGCAGGGTACCAGCAAACGCTGGTCACCTATCTCGCCATGACTGCTCCGCAAAACGTGGTCATGTCCCCATCTCTTGGCGGTGTAACCGGTGGAACTGCAAATGGTTCAACAACGGTCACCGTGACGACGGATGACGCAGCGGGATACCAGCTCACGATCACCGCGTCAACATCGCCAGCTATGAAGAGTGGCGGAAACAGCATCGCGGATTATGTACCAGGTGGTGCAGATCCTGACTTTGCATTTGCCACCGTAGCGAACACAGGAAAATTTGGCTTTAGCCCCGAAGGCGCGGACATCGCACAGCGATACAAGGACAACGGAAGTATCTGCAACGCAGGTAGTACCGACACCTCACTTACATGCTGGGACGGACTCACCACGACCGCACGTGTGATTGCAAGCAAAGCTTCCGGCAATCACCCAAACGGCACGCTGACGACCATCCGCTTCCGCACCGGACTTGGCTCAAACTCAGGTATTCCAAACGGTGATTACTTCGCAACGACGACCGTCACTGCAGTCGCACTTTAGGATGTATGGTACAGAGCATGACACGCATTCTCATCAGCATAGCGATCTTCTTTCTCACGGTGTCTTCTGCATTCGCGGCAACATTTACGACAAAGCAACTGATCACGAGCGCTGATGCGGTCCCGCCTACGATTCCTTCGGGAGTCATTGCGACGGGAGTTGCACCTTCACAGATTGATATCTCATGGACTGCGTCGACCGACAATGTCGCAGTGCTCGGGTACGTTCTCTCTCGTGACGGGTTCATCATTGCGACCGTTACTGCTCCACAGACTACCTACAGTGATACTGGGCTCGCAGCGTCTACTACATATATGTATACGCTCCGCGCGTTTGACGACAACCTCAACTACTCGACGTCTTCGGCTACGGCTACGGGGAGCACACTACCGATCATTGTGCCGACCACCACGCCCGTCGGAAACATGCAACAAGGAGGAACAAATCACCTTCTACAGCTCACCGTCGGAACCACACCAGGAAGTGATCGAGCGCTCGTTGCAACAGAAAGCAATGTGCCCACACTCATCAAGCTCTCATGGGGACGAACCTACGACGCAACAGAAGGCACTATCGAAGCATCGCTCTATAAAAAGAAACAGTCGACACTCATCACAGACCTGCTGCCAAACACTGACTACTGGATCGTTGTCGACGCGACCGACGTGTACGGAAACGGAGTCGAAAAGCGCATTCGCTTTCATACACTGAGTGACGTACGCGAGTCTGTCCTTGAAAACCCTAGCAGATTTATCGCAGACCCGACTGAACGAGGCGTCGCGCTCAGCTGGATAAATCCGACTGATGCACGATTCCGTGAGGTACGACTCATACGGAAGGAAGGCGATATCCCGACCGACCCGTACGATGGAGTACCTATATATGAGGGGAGTAAAGAGGGAGTCGTCGATACCAGTGTGGAAGACGGACGCATCTACGGATACGCACTCTTTGCACGAGGTGACGATGGAACCTTTTCTTCCGGAGCAGTGCTCGTGGTACGAGCCTACTCGCAGCAGACGATCGGAGACGCGGGTGTCGTGATCCCGCGAGGAACCATAGAGAATGACTTCCTCAAAGCACTCACGATTGTGCAAGACGGCATCGCACGATCAGTCGATGGTGTACGGGTGCAGATTGCGAGCGACCGAGGGTTTACACTTTCGCTCCCGGCAAGCGCGGTACCGCATGTACTCAAGACCATCATTGTCACGATGCGCGATCCGCAAAACTTCAACAAGACCTTCTCATTTCTTCTTCGCATTAACAAAGCAGGAGACGCCTACGAGGCGCGCATCGGCGCACTCGGGCAAGAAGGATCCTTCGAAACAGCACTCTCAGTCCTTAATGCAGAAACACAGTCGGTAGAAAGTGCAGCATTCGTCATTGAGTCAGAACAGCTGGCGGGACGACAGCATGCAGGTGCAGAGCGAACAGTGAATATAAAATTGTTGCTCACCTACGGTGCATTCCTCCTCGCACTTTTTGTCATCATTGCGCGACTGCTCACGAAGAAGGGAAAGAACAAAAGTGAACACACTCCCACAAAGTAATTACACATGTCTACGTACGTAGGTACACAAAAAAATAACACGCGTCTCCGAAAGGCCTTCGGCATTCTTTTGTGTATCTCAGTATGTACATATATATGTATAGCGTCAGGTCTCTTTGGAGCGATTACCGCTCACGCTGCCATTAACCAGCAGATAAACTACCAGGGCAAGCTCACCAACGCTTCAAACGTCGCGGTAGCAGACGGTACTTACAACATGCGCTTCTGGCTCGCGCAGTCACTCGTGCAGGCGACTACGTCTGCAGTCTGGACTGAGTCACTTACCAGCACCAACCGCGTACAGGTGACCAACGGTCTCTTTAGTATCATGCTTGGTTCTACCTCGCCACTCACCAACGTCAACTTCAACCAGACGCTGTACCTCGGTGTTGAAATCGGCGGCACCAGCGCCACACCAGTATGGGATGGGGAAATGTCACCACGCAAAATCCTCGGCGCAGTGCCTGCGGCGTTTGAAGCCCTCAACCTCGGCGGTGCGTCATCGACACAGTATGTGCGCGCAGACCAGCCATCCACCATTGCATCGACCACAGCTTCCACACTTCTCACCATCAATCAGTTTGGTGCGGGTGCAATCCTCAGTCTCTTAAACGGTGCAAACAGCGTCTTTACCGCGCTGTCAAACGGCAGTGTGGGCATCGGCACCTCGTCACCAACGTCTGCACTTTCTGTAGCAGGAAACGGCGTTTTCTCTGGCAACCTCCAGGCTGCGAATGTGACTGCGACGGGTACGCTGTCGGTCACCGGCAACACGACACTTACGAATGCAACCACCACCATGCTTGGTATTACCGGCATTGCAGCAAACTCTGTACTGTTCCTTAATGCAAACGGCACGGTGACCGCCACCACATCACTTTCGGATGCATATATCTCAGACAGCATCACGGTGAGCGGTGCGACGATTGGTTCAAACAATATTTCGGGAACACTTACCACCACCGGCAATCTCACCATCGGCAATGGCGCATTCCGCATCGACATCAACTCAAGCGGTTGGAAGGTAACCAACAGCGTCATTACTGCCGCAACATGGCAGGGCAACGTGATCCAGCCGGCATATGGCGGCACTGGTGTCTCTGCAACACCAGTAAATGGCCAATTGCTCATTGGCGACGGTCTTGGCTATACACTCGCAACACTAACTGCAGGAAACGGCATTGCGATCACAAATGCTTCCGGCGCTATCACCATCAACAACTCATCGACTACCCAGTGGACCACGTCAGGCGCAAACATTTTCTACAATCTTGGCAACGTGGGTATTGGTTCATCCTCGCCAAACGCAAAGCTGTCTGTGGGTGGCAACGCATATATAGGAGGCAACATCACCGCGACAGGCACCCTCGCAGTCAGTGGTACGACCACGCTCTCTTCAGCGCTTTCCGTGCTCGGCCAGACGATTCTTGCAAACGCCTCATCAACAGCAGAATCGACAGGCTCATTTGCAGCAGGCCAAACAGGCACCACCACCATCGCCACAAACGGTGCGCTTTCATCACCTTCTCTCATCGTCTCTGGCACAGAAACTATCGGTACCTCAAACGTCACCAACGCCTCTACTACGTTTAGTACCACGACCATCGCTACCATCCGCAAGCTTTTCGACAACACTGGCTCAGCAGGATTAAACGGACAGTTCCTCACTTCAAACGGCAGTACTACGCTCTGGTCATCGACCTCAACCCTTGCATACCTCTCATCCCTCAACGGCCTTACCGCTGCGTCACAGTCATTTGCAACTACCTCAAACAACGGAGGCTGGGGCTGGTCTTCTGCAGGAAGCACCCACACACTAAACATCCCACAAGCATCTGCGTCCCAAGCACTCGGCCTCCTCACCGCTGCCGACTGGAGTACTTTCAACTCAAAACTTGCGTCGTCATCACTCGCATCGTCTTCTGCACTTGCCGTACTTCTCTCCGACGAAACCGGTACCGGCTCGGTGGTCTTCTCTGCATCACCAACCTTCACCGGTACTGCGAACTTTGGAAACGTGAATGTCGATCAGTTCAGCTCGTATAAGCAAAACGGAACCACTGTGCTCTATGCTTCGACGACGAATACCGCTCTTGCTATTGGTGCATCTAGTGCAGCTGCGTGGATGGCAGCATCCTCGAGTATTTGGAGCGATATCGCTATTGGTTCTGGAGCACTTGCTACTACACCTACAATCTCCGGCGCGCAGTTCAATATTGCTATCGGTCTTAATGCTCTTACGGTAAACACGCAAGGCAGTAACAACACTGCGCTTGGAGTTCTCGCACTTACTGCAAATACCGTCGGCAGTGACAACACAGCACTTGGAAGGAATGCTCTTAATTTGAATAAGACAGGATCGAATAATGTGGCCGTGGGTGAAAATACTCTCTACAATAACGTCGCAGCAACAAATACTGTAGCCGTCGGTCTTAATGCTGCTTTTGGGTTGGGCGGCAGTTATTCAAACCAAGGAATTACTGTCATTGGTAATTATGCAGGCTCTGGTCTGCAAACCGGCTCCGACTATAACACCCTTATCGGCTACCAGTCTGGATACGGTATCACCACTGGTGCTCGCAACGTACTCATCGGGCAGTCGACTATAGGCGCCTCACAAAACCAAGTCACTACCGGCAGCAACAACATCGCCATCGGCAACGACGTTGC
>JAYVPP010000060.1:0-6422 GCA_043757305.1 Candidatus Kaiserbacteria bacterium | reverse complement strand
CAGATCATCCTCGAACAGATCGTGTTCGGAGAAACACTGCTCTCGCTCGGTGTGTCATCAACGGGTACCCACGGCATCCAGCTGAACGACATGACCGTCACCGAAATGAAAAAGATACCGCACGTGCAGGATGTCGGACCACTTGCTAGCTTTTCAGCGTTGGTCACGTACAAAGGGCTTACGGGCAACGTCACCATTCAGGGCGTAGACCCGCCGTACATACGGTATAGCGGTACTGTCGCCAGTGCAGGTGATGTTTTTACAGATCAAGATGCGGGCGACGACAATAGTGTCATGCTCTCACCAGCAGTGCTCAAGCTTTTTGCAATTGATAAGCCAGACCAAATAATAGGGAAGTCAGTGACATTCCGTCTCCTCATTCCATCTCCCGACAAGCCAGACGTCACTGACGAAATTGTCATTGACAAACAGTACCGTGTTCGTGGTATTACAAAAGAAGAGGGAGTACTAAACGCACTCATGATGCTCCCAGAGCTCCGCAGTCATGTGGGTATCAAAGGGTATGAGCGTGCGCAAGTGCGTGTGTCCTCAAGTGAATTCCTCCCGCTCGTCGAAAAGGCTCTCATAGATAAAGGCTTCCGCGTCACCGCGCTTTCAAAAACTGTTGAACAAGCATCAAAAATCTTCCAGGGTATCCAGATCGTACTCGCAGCGTTTGGAGGCATTGCGCTTCTCGTGTCTGCTATTGGTATGTTCAATACCATGACAGTGACGCTCCTTGAGCGTACAAAAGAAATCGGTATTATGCGCACCATCGGAGCGTCACCGACAGATATTAAATTTTTGTTCGTGTCAGAGTCTATCATTGTGGGCTTTCTCGGAGGAGTGTCGGGTATTGTGATTGGTGCCGGTATTGGTTTTATTATCAACGTCACACTGAACGCCGTGGCGACACAGTTTGGCGGAAAAGCAGTCGCACTCTTTGCGTTCCCACTCTGGTTCCTCCTGTTTATTGCTGCGTTCTCTGCAGCGGTGGGGTACCTCACCGGAATATTTCCTGCACGTCGTGCGTCGTTGCTCAATCCTCTCGACGCGATGCGTTTCGAGTAGTGGTGCGTCACTGTGCATAACTTGCCATGTGTACGTTTGCGTGACGTATACTAGGTAAGTACTATTAGTTCGTTATTTTGTATGGCGTATAACATAAATAACGTTTCGACAGCCGGTAAGGTTACAGTATTCTCATGTATCCTCGGGCTTTTGTCGTTTGCGTTAATCTTTACTATCAACATCAGCAGCGGGAAGCCGAACACCGTAAATGCGCAAAGCACTGCAACTACCACAGTGACTGTGCTCAACACACCTCCGCAGTGGACTGTCGATGCGCAAGAGCTGGCAGGTTCATCTACCACCACACCAACAAATGCTGGTGATGTAGTTACGTGGGTAGGCACAGGCACTGACGCCAATAGTGACCCGTACTACCTCCTCCTTTGTAAGACCTCTGCAACACCTACGCCAAACATAAGTGCTGCGCCAAGCTGCGATACACCTACAAACCAGTGGGGTGTTTCGACATCGAGTACCAGCGGTGTACAAACATCAGTGTCTACCACCACCACTGCATCTATGGCTGAAGTAAACGCATGGTTTGCATGGATCTGCGACTACAACGCTTCAAATCCAGCATGTAACGCTACCTTCAAGCAGGGTACTGGCACTACATCGTCACCATTTGAAGTCAACCACCGCCCCGTCTTCACTGCGTTTGCAAATAACTCTCCCAAGCTCCCGGGTGCGCAAGTGACGTTCACAACGACATCCTCTGACTCTGATGTTTCAGGAACAGCAGACACAGTGGCGCTCATTGTCTGTAACCTCAACGACTTCAGTACCACCACTCGTCTGTGTGGCCCAGGAGGCATGATTGCTTCTTCTACCTTCTTTGCGTCAAATGCATCAACGACATACACCATCACCATCCCTACTCAAGACCAGACGTATTCAGCCTTCGGGTTTGTGACCGACCAACACGGTTTTGCAGCTTCAGGAGGTTCACAAGCTACAAACGTACCGCTCATTGTGCAAAATGCAACACCCACTGTTGCAGCTGCAACAATTTCAATTGTTCAACCAATTGTGACTGATTTGACTTTGACTCAGGCGGCAACACAAACACCAGGTTTCATTGCTCAGTTTACAGTTGCAGATAACAATAGCTGTCTCAATGCTGCATCTACAAGCGAAATCACAAACTATCAGCTAGCCCTCTACCGTTCGGGTGTCGGTTCTACGACCTGTAGCGCAACGTCTTCTGCAGCATATAACCCAAACAACTGCTATACGCGCGCAGTAGCTACCACGACATGGAACATTGCATGTACGGCATCTTCTACCTCATGTACTGGCGCCACCGACACCACCGTCATATACGACTGTACGTTCCCACTGTGGTACGTTGCAGATCCGACAGACGGCAACGCAACTTCGACACAGTACTCTGCACAAAACTGGCTTGCCTCAGTGAGCGCTGTAGATGACAACGGAGCTACAAGTACACTTACTGAAAGTCAAACAGGTGTCGAAGTAAAATCGCTGCTGGCATTTGCACTCAACACACTCAGCATTCCGTACGGCTCACTGCAGCCAGGTCAGCTGACGAACCCAATCGTTGCGACAACCACAATGTCGGCAACAGGAAACGTGGGAGTCAACCAAAAGCTAGCAGGTGAGTCGATGTGTATTCCGTACACAAGTGCAATAAAGTGTCCAAACTCCGCTACATCTACTATTGCTGAAAACAATCAAGTGTATGCAACATCGTCACAAGCTTACGCATTATCTACTGCTCTTTCTTCTAGTACCGCAAACTTGCTTCAAGTAAACATTAAGAAGTCTACCACCACACTCACACAGTCTGCAGGAAATACATATTGGGGTATCAATGTTCCCGCATCCATCACACTGTCAGGTAACTACAAAGGTGAAAACACATTCATCGGAGTCGTAAGCACCTCGACATTCTGGTAATTAAAAATTGTGTACAGAAACAACACTGCTTACGCAGTGTTTTTTCTTGCATTTAATTCAATACAATTCGATAATTGATGGATAGACGCACAACGCGTTCTATTGCATGAAAAAAATTATTGGGGTACTACATGCAATTCTTTTATTTGTGCTCTTTGCTCATGAAGCGCACGCTGGTTTTGGTATAACTCCACCATACGTAAAGAATGCAAGTCTCATACGTAGTGCTACATATGAGCAGCAAATTCTTTTGGTGCGTTCGGATCCTTCTGTACCACTCAAGGCTGAAATCACCATCGATGTTCCGGGTATTAATGATTGGTTTACAATTAAAGAGGGCAACACGTTTGTTATGCCTGCAGGTAAAGATAAGGTCCCTATGACCGTCTCTGTAAAGATTCCTGATAATGCACCATATAAAACTTTCACGGGCAATATACGCATCAAAACCGGATCCATTGATGACAAAGTGGGTGGAGGCGGCGGTGCCGTTTCTATTTCTCTCGGTGCACAAGTTGACGTTGAGATAACTGTCATCGACAAACAGATCAAAGATTTTCGCATTCGAAAGATTGGTATTTCAGATTTGAACGAAGGCCATAAGCTCGCGTGGTTGTATTTCCCGGGAAAGGTTCAATTTGAAATGCTTGTTGAAAATATTGGGAACGTAAAGATTGCTCCGTCTCGAGTGCAGTTTCGTATGTATGATCCCTCAGGACAAATTTTACTCGAAGAGACCACTCACACAAACTCAATCAAAAAAGTAAATCCCTTTGCTCAAGACACCGTGTTTGCAGAGCTTCCTACACGCTTGCCACGCGGCGCGTATCTGGCTCGATACACTATCTTTAATGATGCTGATATCAAGCAAGAAGGTGAGATCAATGTAAACATCCTTCCGTACGGTACCCTTCAGACAGCTGGCTATGGGTTTATGGGTCTCTCGCTTGCTCATAAGCTTTCAGTACTTGTGCCTATATTTGTGATTCTTGCGGTTGTTATTGCAATTCTTATTCGCTCAACACGAACAAAAAAACAGAAAGTAGTTCGTCGGCGAGCTAGAGTTGCAACAACAGTATGAAATTGACGCTCCAATCCGTTTTTTTTCTCACAATACTACTTCTCATACTCTCTACCTTTGATTCACCCAAAAGGTATGTTTTCGCTGCAAACGGTGACTCCATAGTGGCGACCACCACACTCACGCTTTCTATTTGCGGTGACGGCCTCGTAGATTCTACAGAGCAATGTGACGTCCCAGGACAGACAGGTGGCTACTCAACCACAATACTAGGGAGGCAGTGTACTGCAATCTGCAATTTCGATCCGTACTGTGGTGACAGTGTCCTTCAAACCATCTACGGCGAGACCTGTGATGACGGCAACAACGTCTCGGGAGACTTTTGTTCTGCTGTATGTAAAGTCGAGCCGCTTGCAGGTGGTGGTGGTAATACAAGCGGATCGTCAGGCGGGGGTGGGGGCGGTAGTGCCACCCCCTTGGGAGATACAAACGTAAGTATAAATGGTAAGGCATATCCAAACACCTCAGTGAATATCCTCGAGGATGGCAACGTAATAGGTACTGTTCGTGCAAATCAAAACGCGGACTTCCAGTTCACTACGAAAGCAAGTCCGGGTACCATTACGCTCGGCTTTTGGGCAAATGACGCTGCGGGTACGCGCTCGACGATATTCAATACCACCTTTGATGTCACCCAAGGCGCTGTGACAACAGTAAACGGTATTTATCTACCACCGACAGTGAAGGTCGACGCCATTTCAATTCCTAAAACAGGGCAGGTCACTATCAGTGGTCAGACGATTCCGAATGTTGTCGTATCCATCGCAATCGACAATACAAAAATAATCGACAGCGCTACTGCAGATGCGTTGGGTCGCTGGACATACGTGCTCCAAGGCGCGCGCGCAGGAGACGGCGCACATACCGTCAAGGCAAAGTTTGAGATGGCTGAAGGAGCAAACGGCGCCCGTCGTGAAAGTAGCTACTCGAGCATTGTGGGCTTTGGCGTTGGAGCTGGCACTGCGGTGGTGGCTGGAAGCTCCGACCTCAACCGCGATGGTAAAGTCAACCTCATAGACTTCTCGATTCTTATTTTCTGGTGGGGGACACCGGGAGGAAGTTCAAACCCACCTGCAGACATCAACAACAATGGAAAAGTTGGTCTTGAAGATTTCTCTATTCTTCTCTTCAACTGGACTGGATAGAAATGAAGCAACGAGCGTAGGTGAAAAGTAATGGGATTACTTTTACGATGCTGAATTTCCGTCCCGATTTTTTCTCTCCTTGAGAAAATCGCTGGACGTGGTCGATACTTTACATTGCATTGCAAATCTAAAACTGTGCATAAGTTGCACAGTTTTTTATACATCACAAAGTACAATGAGAGAGCGTTTGCTACAAGCGTTGTCCCCATCGCGTGGGGACAACGCGCGCGAGCTGAGTATGCACAAAAACACGAAACTCACACCGATCACTCGTAAAGAGATTTATGAGAAATGGGTACGTGCCAAACGTGCCAAAAGTGCACTCAGTCTGCGGGGGCTTGCAGTCGAGTACCATGTAGACAAACGCGTCATTAGTCGCATTATCGAACGCGGGAGAGGTGGAGACTTCAGCGTTCACACGAGTATGAATGCGAGGTACGAGAAGAGCACTCGGAAACGCACACGTACGAATTTATAAAAAACGACTAGTGGGGATATAAGACAGCGTAGAGTATGATCACTTCGGCATATGCCGGACGATCTCTTCGAGCCGTTGCATGTCTGGTAGGTATCGCAATGGTTCTTTGGAGCCTTGGGTTACCTCCGTTCATTCACCACGCGCAGGCGGTATCGTCACTTACGTTAGTAAGTGACACGCTTTCAAATTCCGGACGTGGAGTGGTATCGAATCATACGATTCAGTTCACCACACCAAGTGGAATCGTTGCTGGACAAACAATCGTTGTTACATTCCCGTCGGGGTATCCTTTACCCTCGGCAGGTTTTGATTTCAACGATATCGATGTCCTAAATGGAGCGTCACAAATAACGCTTGCGAATACACCTTCTGGAGCAACGTGGGGTGTAGCGACATCATCGACGGCGCTTACCTTCACCACCAGCGGATCAAACGTAAGTTCTAGTTCCGTCATTACTATCAAGATAGGTACCAATGCAACGTCGGGAGCAACTGGGGATACCCAGATTGTAAACCCAGCAGCTGCAGGTTCGTATCTTTTGACGATTGGCGGCACAATGCCTGATACTGGCATGACACGAGTAGCGATCCTCGATAGTACGCTCGTCACCGCAAACGTCGACACCTCGTTTACCTTCACCGTCACAGGTGTTGCCACGAGCTCAACAGTCAACGGTGGCGCAACGAGCACTACCGGGTCTACCACAGCGACCGCCATACCTTTTGG
>JAYVPP010000059.1:0-24386 GCA_043757305.1 Candidatus Kaiserbacteria bacterium | reverse complement strand
GTAGGCGGCGAGCCGCTCTTCTGCTGTGCGGATGAGAAACATCTGCTGATACGCAGCAAAAGAATCCTTTCCATCGACAGCTCGCTTCTCCGATTTTTTCTTTGAGGATTTTACTGGCATATATCTACCATAACGCGAAGCGCCTTGCCACTCTTCATGAGCTCGATGCCTTTATTAATCTGCGAAAGCTTTACGCGATGCGTGATAAGAGGTTTGATAGAAAGTTTTCCAGAGGCAAACAGATTGAGATAGCGCGGGATATCGCGGTCGGGGGAAAACTGACCACCCTGCGTTGCGCAAATACACTTCCCTTCGCCTCCAAACATATGGTGTGCATTCGTAAGCTCCACGGTCTCACCTGGCTTGGGCTGCCCAACGAGCACGCCTCGTCCGCCACCTTTTATAAGCGGAAGTACATTGGCGATACTTTTTGTATTTCCAGATGTCTCAACAACCGCATCAAAGCCTTGCGGACGAATTTTTGCTATCTCTTTTGCAAGATCCTTTTTTGAAACATCAATAAATATATCCGCGCCAAGCGACAGCGCCATCTTCTTTTTCCCTGCATGAATATCTATCGCTACAATCGGACTCATTCGTGCAATATGCGCTGCGGTGATGATGCTCGCACCAAGACCGCCGACACCAGCAACGAGAATACTTTCTCCCGCCATTGCTTTTACTTCATGTTCAATGACACCGAGTCCCGTAGAAAGTCCACAACCAAGAAGCGCGCAGAGATCGTCGGGCGTATCGTTCGGCACTGGTGTCACACGATTTTCAGAGACAATAGAAAATTCGTTAAAGGTCGTTATCTTGCCGCTTGGCATAGACTTTCCTTTGTATGTATAGACAGGAAACGGTGATTCGATCCCTGAGCCCTTTCTCCAATGAAGTACTACTTTATCTCCTTTCTTAACTTTTGTTACACCTGCACCAACCTCTGCCACAACGCCACATCCTTCATGACCCATGAGGTGCGGAACAAACTTTGTATTCCCTTTATGTCCGCCGATCTCGAGAAGTTGAGCGCCACAAATACCACTCACGCGCATTTCTACGAGCACCTGACCAACCTGGAGATCACTGAGACCAACATCGGCAACAGTGAGTGCTGTATTTACTTCCTCTAAAACTGCCGCTTTCATATATGCAAATGGTATAGTACTACGAATCTTATGTCTAGCGTGCTGATTTGTCACAACCTTGGGCTCGGTGACCATTTTATGTGCCATGGTATTGTTCGCACGTACGCTAAAAAGTACGACCGTATTGGACTCTTTGTAAAGCCGCACAACGTACCTTCTGTGGCATTTATGTATCGTGACCTTCCAAATCTTAAGATTCACGTGGGGCACGATGAAGATATGTGGGGTTATGTGATGCGCAACCGTTTTAAATTTGGTCCTTTTTGGGCTGAACGATACGATAGTGCATATATCATTGGGTTCAATAGACTCAACTATACCTCCGGCGAACAAATTGAGCATCAATTTTATCGACTTGCTCGTGTGCCATTCGAGCAACTATGGAACGCATTTCATGTTGATCGCGATACGGTGTGCGAACAAACATTAGAGCAACAGCTGTCTCTTACCACTCCCTATACATTTGTTCACGATGATGACCGCTATCCCATCGACAGTACGCGCGCAGGGACTCTTCCAGTAGTGCGTGCAAATCCAACCCTTACCCAAAATGTCTTCGATTATTGGGGTGTCATTGAGCATGCTTCCGAAGTACATGTCATCGACTCGTCATTCATGTTTCTGATCGACCAGCTTCCTTACATCAACGATGCTCAACAGCTATTCGTGCACCGTTATGCGCGCCCAAACCCTGCCTGGACACTCCCCATCTTAAAGAAGAATTGGACAATTCTGACATAAATATATATACGCAACCCTCTTCTTTCGAAAGAAAGAGCGGAATGGTACTATGAGTGCCTATGTATCGTTTCCTTCAAAAATTCCTGATTTTTATAAGCGACATTGAACAAATATTTTCTCCCGACCATGTACATAAACAACGCTGGGCTATATTGCGTGCATACCTGCGACTTCGAATCAAAGCATCACTCAGTCGCTGGTTTCATTTTACACACGAGCATTTTCTGAACTGTCACGTCAGCTTCCCCGACTATGAGATTTTCTTTACCACCTTCAGGCAAGTGTTTGTGCGCCACGCGTACTATTTCACAAGTCAGACGCCAACACCGACCATCATCGACTGTGGCGGAAACATCGGTATGTCAGTGCTGTATTTCAAGTACCTCTACCCTGGCGCAATCATCACCGTATTTGAGCCTTCACGCGAAGTGCTTCCTTCGATTAGAAAAAATATCGCTGATAACAAACTATTGAACGTGACTTTGGTTGAAAAAGCTGTCGATGCAGTGCCTGGTACTGCGACTATGTACTCACGTGGTGCGGCCGCCTGTGGTAATACACTCGTACAGGAGATCATCACAAATGTCGCAAAAACAAACAATGAATCATACACAGTAGAGACCACGCAGCTGTCACCATTCGTCACAGAACATGTAGACCTTTTGAAGCTCGATATCGAGGGTTGTGAAGGCGATGTCATCAGAGAACTCAACATGAGTGGCGCACTTGGACGCATTGGCGCACTGACACTCGAGTATCACGACACGACATCATCGAAAAACAATCTCGGGCCGCTCATCAGCATCCTCGAGTCACACCACTGGAAAGTAGAACCATTCTCTGAAGATCCTCACACAACCTACACACTTTCACTGCGTACAAAAATGAGAAACGCACTGTAGTCATATACCTCTGCACGAAGATTTCCGAATACCTATATGAGCTTCGTCGATATTCGTTTCCTCATTTTCTTCCCCATTGTCGTCGTGCTACATTTCTTGCTTCCTGAGCGTTTTCGATGGATGTGGCTACTTGCGGCAAGCTACGTGTTCTACATGGCGTGGCGGCCGGAGTACGCACTCCTCCTTGCTGCTATTACCATCATCGACTTCACTGCTGGCATCGTCATGAGCAAATATGACGATGCTCGCATAAGGAAAGCCGCACTCGTACTGAGCCTCGTCGCAAACCTCGGCATACTCTTCTTTTTCAAATACTTCAATTTCTTTTTCGCTTCCATAAGTGCAGGGCTTGCTGCAGTGGGTACACATACATCGCTTCCCGTTCTCGACATTATCTTACCCATCGGTATTTCATTTCATATTTTTCAAAGTGTGAGCTATACCATCGATGTCTACAAGAAAAAAGCGCAGCCTGTCACCCACCTCGGGAAGTTTGCGCTCTACGTCAGCTTTTTCCCGCAGCTTGTGGCAGGTCCCATCGAGCGGCCGAATGGTCTTTTGGTGCAGTTTTTCGAAAAACGCCGCTTTGATAGCACGCGAGCAAAGGAGGGCGCACTACTCATGCTTGTGGGATATTTTAAAAAGCTTGTTATTGCGGACAACATCGCGCCACTCGTAAACGCGGTCTACGCGCATCCACACGAGTATCCGGGACCTTCGCTCATCATTGCAACGCTTCTGTTTGCGTACCAGCTCTACTGCGATTTTTCTGGCTACACTGACATTGCGCGTGGTAGCGCAAAGATCCTCGGCTATGACTTGGCAGAAAACTTCACGCAGCCATACGCATCAGCTTCTGTTGCGGAGTTTTGGCGAAAGTGGCACATATCGCTGTCGTCGTGGCTGCGAGACTATCTCTACACGCCACTTGCCCTTAGTGGCAAGCGGCACTCGAGAGTGCACACCTACGCAAGCCTTGTCCTCACGTTTGTACTCATTGGCCTCTGGCATGGCGCAAATTGGACGTATGTCGTTATGGGCGCACTTCACGGCATCTATCTCGTGACTGGTTCTATCACTGCCCGCTGGCCGTCACGCAAAGCGCTGTCGCTACCCCATCCACTCAAAGTCGTTACAGTATTTCTGCTGGTTTCATTTACCTGGATTTTCTTCCGCGCATCCTCGATGACCGAGGCACTCTATATCGTCACACATCTTTTTTCACGGTTCGGCGATTTTCTTCCTGCATTACACAACACCGCACAGTTTCATGCGTACATTTTGATGGGCACATCACTCTCTTCGTTCATCATTGCACTACTTGGTATCGTGACACTTGAAATAACGGAATCGTTCTATCGAAAAGGTACAGACGTGGCGAAAGTGATTGCGGGGACAGAGACCCTGCGTCTCGTTTTATATGGATGTATCGCGACCTTCATACTCCTCCTTGGGACATTTTATGGCACCGAGCAATTCATCTATTTCCAATTCTGATATGAACGAAGAACATGCAAGAGAATTCCGAAACTTTTTTCATACAGCGTTTCTTCTTCGTATACCGTTGTTTGTCGTGCTTACCGCGGTTTTTCTCATTGCGCTCCTCAGTCAAAACGGAGACGCGTACGCTCGTAGTCTCACATTGAAAGAGCAGTTACTCCGCGACACACCTGGTGCGCGGATCATCATTATGGGCGGCTCGGGAGCTGCATCGAGCATCGACTCACAGACACTCAAGAGCGTGCTTCACCTTGAGCCGGTCAATATGGGACTTTTCGCAGGAGTTGGTATGCGCTTCATTACTAAGGAAGTGCAAAACAACATCCACGAAGGTGACATCATTTTACTCGCTCCCGAGTATGAAATGCTCCAACAACCTTCCTACGGTGATGGATTCCTGCTCCTCCAGATGCTTGAGGCAAATCCTTCAAAAATCAAAGACGTACTCACTCCTCATGGTGTCATTGTTATGACGCGTGCATTTCCAAGCTGGCTGCAGTTCCAAGGCTCGTATCTACTGCACACTCTGCACAATCGTTTTTTTGCACACACACTTACCACATCAGAGCAACTCTATACACTCGATAACGTAAACAAATACGGCGACCTTGATACTTCGTCGGCAGTAGGCGTGCACCTC
The DNA here is from genome assembly GCA_043757305.1 of Candidatus Kaiserbacteria bacterium. Taxonomy (GTDB): domain Bacteria; phylum Patescibacteriota; class Minisyncoccia; order Phycocordibacterales; family UBA918; genus JAYQPD01. The sequence goes on along the minus strand of JAYVPP010000059.1, from coordinate 19,455 downwards.
AGTGAAAAAGAGCTCCGCGATACGAGCGAAGGGTTTGTCCGACCAGCTATCGATCCGACCAATCTCTCACTCATCACGGCACTTGCTGCTCGAGCGAAGGATGCACACGCGCAGTTTTTTGTGGTACTGCCTGCGGTCCCAGAGCTCGCGGAGGAAAGCAATCTCCCTGCAATCAAAGCACAGTATGCACAGCTCGTAGCAGTAATCGGACAAGATCATGTGCTTGGTACACCGGGGTACTTTGTATTTCCCGATGATGAGTTTCTCGACTCAATTGGACATCTCACCTCCCCCGGAAAAGTTCGCCGTACTGACCTTATATTAAAGGCGCTCTATGAGCACGCGGTGCCGGTGAAGTAGTCTTCCTTGAAGCAACTCACTTTTTTGCCTATGATATGCCTATATGGCAATTTTAGGCATCGGCATCGACACGGTTCTGATTTCACGCATGCACGATGCTGCAAAAACAGCAGAACGTTTTATGACGAATACCTTTACTGACGCCGAGCGCGCGTACTGCGACTCGCATGCGGACGCAAGTACCCACTACGCAGGAACATTCGCGGCAAAAGAAGCAGTTCGGAAAGCTACTGGTGAACTGTCTCGCTCATTTTTGGATGTCGAGATCATTCGGAATAAATACGGCAAACCAGAAGTGTGGACGGACGGAATACAGCGAACAACACTTCACATATCAATCACCCACACAACAAAAGACGCAAGCGCTATCGCAATTTTTGAATCATGAGTGCCACCTACAAAAAATGTATCGTACTCGACCTCGACAACACACTGTGGGGTGGTGTTATTGGCGAAGATGGCATGGACGGCATCAAGCTCTCCATGGATGAAGCGGGCGCGGGTTTTATTGCATTTCAGCAGGCACTTCTCGACATGTACCACCGTGGCATACTCCTCGCTATCAACAGCAACAACAACCCTGACGATGCGCTTGCCGTCATTCGCACACATCCAAACATGATTCTCAAAGAGCAGCACTTTGCCGCAATGCGGATGAATTGGGACGACAAAGCTCTCAACATCCGCTCGCTCGCAGAAGAGCTTAACATCGGACTGGACGCCATGGTCTTTTTCGATGACAACCCACTTCACCGTGAATCAGTGCGCGCATTTCTTCCCGATGTTGCAGTACCGGATCTGCCGCTCGATTCTGGCTCATACACTGAGATGCTTCACGCACTTCCCTATTTCCCCAACGAAGCCACCACGAATGAAGATGCGATGCGAGGTAACCTGTATGTGACGGAGCGCCTGCGTCGTGAAGCCGAAAAGCGTTACACCACCAAAGAGGAATTTCTTTCTGACCTTGGCCTGAAAGCTGACATCTATTGCAACGACATCTCATCGACAGAACGCATTGCGCAACTCACAGACAAAACAAATCAATTCAATACACACAAATCTCCCCTAACCCCTGAAGAAGTATCCGCGCTTATGGCCTCCCCCGACTACGATGTTTTTTCCCTGCGCGTCACCGACCGTTTTGGCGACTATGGCATTATTGGCGTCGCTATGGTGACAAAGGAGCCAGAGGCATGGCATGCAGAACAGCTTCTTATGAGTTGTCGTATACTAGGTCGTGGCGCGGAGTTTGCGCTCGTTGGCACCATTGCAGCGCGCGCCGAGGCCTCAGGTGTTTCGACACTCACGTTCGCATACACACCAACAGAAAAAAATATCCCTGCAAAAATATTCCTCGACACGGTCGCGGGCGACACGCTACGCACCGATCTTGCAATATCTCCCATACTCGTACCATCCTGGTTTACCGTTACAACCCATCATATAGAAAACTATGAAACCATTTAGCGACATCGTAACCGAGCAGCTCGGTATCCCGAAAGAAAAAATCAGCGATACACTTACTCCTGCTGATGTTCCAGAATGGGATTCAATGAATTACCTCCTTTTTATTGGCGAGCTCGAAAAGCAATACAACATTAGCTTTACCATGGATGAAATCCTCGGTGCGGCGTCGCTTGGTGCTGTGCGCGCACTTGTCGCTACAAAAGGTATATCGATATGAGTCAGGGATCATCAGCACTCGAACGAACGTTTTCTGAAATCGCTGTTGGCGATACTGTATCGTCCACACACACCATCACAGACGAAATGGTTGCTGCATTCGTATCTATCACAGGAGACAATAACCCGCTTCACACCGATGCCACATACGCAGACGCTACACACCACGGCAAAAAAGTAGTGCACGGCATGCTTACCGCATCACTCCTTTCAGAGCTTGTAGGGATGAAACTCCCGGGGAAATTTTCTCTTATTCTTTCGCAAGAAACACAATTCAAAAAACCTGTGTTCGTTGGCGACACGCTTCTTGTCGCCGGAACGGTCGCCCAAAAAAGTGAAGCGACACACACCGTGACGCTCGGGCTTACTATTACGCGTGGCAATGACACCGTCGTTCGTGGCACGGTCGTAGTACTCGTTGAAGATACTCATATATGAATACAACACAAGAGCAAATGCGTGTCGTTGTCGTTTTTGGCGGCGATGGCTATGTCGGCAGTGCCGCCGCAAGCCTCTTTGAAGAGTCGGGTTGGATTGCGCTTCGTGCAAGCCGCCACAGTGTATCTGATACAAAACACATCACCTGCGACATTACGGATAGCGCCTCGTTGGTAGAGGCACTTCGAGCAACACTCAGCATGTACGGCCGCATTGACGCCTGTGTGCATGCTGCAAGTCCTGCACTTGAGCGCGTTCCGTTTGCCACTACAAGTCCTGCCTCTTTCGCGACCCATCTACAAACTGCCATCGTTGGTACGATGAACATCGCACAACAAGGAGCAGCAGTTGGAGTTCACAACATAGTTGTTATCACCTCACAAGCTATGGACGCTGCACAGAGCAAGATGGGTGCGTATCCGTTTGCAAAACGTATCCAGCATGAGCTGTGTGCTCTACTGGCCTCTGCACTACCAGCACAAACTCGCATACATACGATCGCTCCGGGTTTTCTCCCTGGCGGTCTCAATACCGACTTACCACAGTCTGTCCGCGAGTCTTTTGCCATACGAGAAAATGGGGACAGAGCTGACGTAGGCGCTATAGCTCGCATCATCCTCGGCATATGCGAACAAAAACCAGAATATATGACAAGCGGCTCAATAGATGGTGACACGAGAGAACTGACACCTTTTTAACTCAGTATCGATTATACTCAATACCTATGTGTGGCATCTTCACAGTCGTCGGAAACAGCATCGATCAAACAAAAGTCGACGCTGCACTTGTAACTCTCCGAAAGCGCGGTCCGGATGATATTGGAAAACTTGTCTTTGCCCAGTGCACGCTTGCGCAAACACGCCTTGCTATCGTCGATCTTTCACCGGGCGGACATCAGCCCATGCAAGACGCACGCACGCCGCACGCCATAACGTTTAACGGTGAAATTTACGGATACAAGGAACTCCGAAAACAGCTTGAACAAAAAGGTCATGCATTTTCGACAGACTCTGACACTGAAACAATCCTCAAAGCGTATACCGAGTATGGGGAAGAATGTGTAAATCATCTCGATGGTATGTTTGCATTTGCGCTGTGGGATGAAGACAAACAGCTGCTCTTTCTCGCACGCGACCGCTTTGGCAAAAAACCACTCTACTACGCAACCGGGAGTGCGGGCGAGCTGGTCGTTGCGTCCGAAATAAAAGCGCTCATTGCGTACGGTATCAAGCCAATCATTGACCCACGCGGCATTGATGCGTATCTCACTCTTATGTATCTTCCGCCATGGATGACGTTCTTTAGTAATGTTCACACACTACCACCAGCACACACTGCGGTGTTCAAAAATGGAACCTTGACTACCTCGCGCTACTGGAAGCTCGAAGAAAAAGCGTCGCTTACTATTTCATACAACGAAGCAAAAGAAGAAACGCGCCGACTCTTTGATGCTGCGGTGAAGAAACGCATGATTGCCGATGTTGAGATTGGCGCATTTCTTTCTGGCGGTATCGACTCTACACTCGTAACGGCATACGCCGGGAAGTACAGCACAACTCCGATTAAAACATTCTCTATAGGCTATGGAGATTACATCAATGAACTCCCTTTTGCCGCAGAAGCCGCACTTGTACTTGGCACGGACCACTACGATAAAGAAGTACGTATGGCACTTACCGATGTTTTAGAGGATGTAATTTCATATCTCGATGAACCACAAGCGGACTCAGCAAATCTGGCGCAGTCGGTCGTCTCTGCCTTTGCGCGGGAAAAAGTAAAAGTAGCGCTTTCTGGTGATGGAGGCGACGAGCTTTTCTTAGGATACGGTTGGTACAATGCGTATTGGAATCGCCCCAAACTCATTACGCTCAAAAATGCTCTTTTCTCGAACCAGTTTCGAGAACATATGAAAAGCATTACGGTGTTCCCAACGTCATTACGCGATTCATTTCTCAAATCACGCGTATCTGGCGCTCGTGAATATATCTCTGACGATGTCCGTGCACTTTCGCACAATGACACCCGCACAATCAATCGCTTCGATCTCACCACCACACTTCCGGGAATGTTTCTCACCAAGGTCGACCGTACCAGTATGATGCACGGCCTCGAAGTGCGCTGCCCGTTTCTCGACACTGCACTCGCCGAGTTTGCGTACCAACTACCAATGGAATATAAGATGTCACACACAACTGGCAAACTTATTTTAAAAGACCTGCTCGCTGAGACCATGCCAAGGACATTCGTCGATCGAAAAAAACAAGGCTTCGGCGCGCCAGTGCGCAAATGGCTCCAAGAAATACATATGCGCAACTATGTCGCAGAAAAATTCCTGGACGATAGTGCGCTCTTCCAGTACCTTGACCGTGAAAAAGTGCAGACATTTGTACACACCACGCTCGCTGGTGATAGCCAAAAGGAATACTATCGTCTCTGGGTTTTACTCTGTCTCGAGCTGTGGCTCGCAAAACATAGCTAATATCAGCCATGCGCTCGTTGTATTTTTACAAAGAACAACTTAGAAAAAAACTGCACGGCGGTGTTGTCAAACTGTGCACTCCACATACACGCAAAGGTGCTGTGCTTTTGTCGTACACTACCTACCCCTTTCTTTTTAAAGAAAAAGAACTTACAGGACATACAAATTATTGGGAAGCTCGTGAAATTGCAGACGCGTTTTTAGCACGAGGCTACGATGTTGATGTCATTGACTGGACCAATAAAACTTTTTTCCCTTCACGAAAATACAAGTATTTATTTGATGTACATGGCAATATTGAACGATTGTACACCATTCTCGGTGATGAATGCATAAAAATATTCCATGTCACTACCACTCATTGGAAGTTTAATAATATCGCAGAACAGCAGCGACTCGATGCGCTTCTCGAACGACGTGGAGTACGGCTATCCCATGAGCGCATGCTGGAGGAAACACACTCACCAGAACTTGCCGATCATATACTTGTCTTAATGGGAAACGAACACACTGTCTCTCAGTTTCGATATGCAAAGAGACCCATTACAGAAGTACCAATTTCAACGACTCATGAATTTTCGTTTCTTGAACAAAAAGATTTTGCACGCGCGCGCAATAATTTTGTCTGGATTGGTGGCGCAGGTGTGGTACATAAAGGTGTGGATGTACTACTTGAGGCATTTGCTCAAATGCCAGAGTGTACATTGACACTTTGCGGAAAAATTAATAATCAGGTTTTTGAGCGCGCTTACGAACACGAGCTACGTTTGCCCAATATTAGAGTTGCTGGAGTGGTTGATTTTTCATCCGCTATATTTTCAGATATTCGAAACCAGGCTGCCTTTGTCATTTCTCCTTCATGTGCAGAAGGTGAATCTGGGTCTGTTATAGTAGGAATGCATGCTGGACTGATACCAGTTGTGAGCGATGCGTCGGGCATAGATACTGAGGGCTACGGATATATGTTACCTTCTTGTTCTGTCTCAGACATCATAACGATAGTACGCAGCCTTTCCAATACGAACGCTGATATTCTACATGATGAAGCATTCCGCGCCTGGACGTACGTTCGAGCACACCATACCAGAGCATCATTTAGTAAATATTTTTCTGAATTTTTAGATGCTCTTGAAGCCCCTAAGCACTCTGTATGAAATTCTCAATCGTTACTCCAACCTACAATATGGAAACGTGGATTAGCGCCACGGTGGAAACAGTACTTTCACAAAAGGGTGATTTCGATATCGAGTACATCGTAGTAAATGACGGCGGAAAAGATGAGAGTGCAAATATTGCTCGACGATACAAACAGGAGCTTGAAAGTGGATCGCGACCTATCTTCTGCAACTCTATGACGATGCACGTGATTGACCAAGAAAATACAGGCATGTATGAAGCTATTAACCGAGGCTTTGCGCGTGCCACTGGCGATGTCTACGCCTGGATCAATGCTGATGATATCTATGAGCCTGGAGCATTTGCCGCAATGGCGCAAGCATTTACCCAATTTCCAGAGGCAGAGTGGATTAAGGGCATGACCGGAACTATCGAAGATGATGGCAGACGCACTCGTGATGGTCAGTGTCGTGTATACCGCCAGGATTGGCTTCAGGGTGGCATATACGGCCAGGAAGCCTACTTTGTAGAGCAAGATAGCGTCTTTTGGCGAGCATCGCTCTGGAAGCAATTAGTGGCTAAGTACGGTGGCATGCCCGCAAAGTATCGCAGTGCGGCCGACTACTGGCTTTGGATACATTTTGCTGAGTTTGCACCCCTCTGGTCACTCAATACAAAAATAAGCTGTTTCCGTAAGCGTGAAGGTCAGATCAGCAAAGGAGTTGCAAAGTATAAGGCAGAACAGTGGGATGCACGTCCACGCCGCTCACTGGCGGCACAACTAGTACGCCTATTCTTCGCCTCACAGGCACGCCTAGGTTCTTGGTCAGAACCATTTTATATATTTCTGTATCCAATCATTTTCAATGCACCTCGGCCGTATATTACATGCCACCCCGACGGAACAATGATGCTCGCAACGCTTCCTTCATATCGACTAACCACCCAAAGAGTGCCTTAAGTCTTCGCTGACGATACGGTATACTACTCGTGTCGAAAATTCACATACTATTTCTATAAACACTATGAGTATTGCACTTACCATCAAAAAAGCACTCCTTCGGTACGGATACGATGTGAAATACTATCGGCCCTTTTATGAAACAATTCTTGCCTCGCAAGGTATCAAAAGCGTACTCGATATTGGTGCAAATGATGGACACTACTCAAGGCGCATGCTTGAGCTGTTTCCTGATGCAAAAGTATTTGCTTTTGAACCACTTCCTGACTGTTACGAACGCTTAGCAGCACTCGCAAAACAATTTCCTGCAATCACCCCGATCAACACCGCGCTGGGCTCTGAGCAGGCGACACTCACGATGGAACGAAGCTCCTTTCATCCGAGCTCATCAATGCTCCATATGACCGCACTACACAAAAAGATTTACCCAAAAAGCGCAACTCGCGACGCGGTACCTGTGGCAGTCGCAGTCGACAGGCTTGATACGATTGCTGAAACACTTCCACTTGAAGAACCATTTTTTGCAAAAATTGATGTTCAAGGTTACGAAGATAAAGTAATTGAGGGTGGAAAAAAGACACTCAGTCGAGCAGTGTGCATCATTGTGGAAACCTCCTACCTTCCCCTTTATGAACACCAGCCACTCTTTAAAGATGTACACAACCTTATTGCCTCGATTGGCTTCTCGTACTGCGGCTCCCTCGAAAAGCACTACGACAAAGAGGGCTTTCCGACCTACGAAGATGCAATCTTTATGCGGAATGACCTTTTGAAGCAATAGACTGCCCCACACGGCGTGCGGTGAACATGCTTCCGAATTCTTTTGAATGTTCAATAGAAAATTGATACTGTATGAGAAACTGAGTGAGCTCAGCAACACTTTCGCCCTCCACACCATGGTGCTCAACAATCATCATGCGTACTTTTGCAAGGTGCTCGGGAGCAGTATTGTACAGGATTTCATACTCTGCACCTTCACAATCAATTTTGATACAATCACACGACAGAAGGTTGTTTTCCTCAAAAATTCTATTTAACGTCGTCGCCTGCACCTGCTCTGTTGCACCTCCACCAATGGCATAGGCTAAAGAATTTTTACCACTACTTTCACCGGCTATTGAGAGAGTCCGAGTTCCCTCCTTGCCGCAGACTGCTGCATGGAAGGCATGTGCTCGCGATGCAATACCATTTCGCACGATGTTTTCACGTAGTAGTAAAAAATTTTTCTCTTCTGGCTCGTAGGAATACAGTTCAGCGGTGGGTAATATTCCTGCTGCCCATACTGTGAATACGCCTATATTTGCACCTATATCTACCAGTACAGGTCGATTGATATTTGATAATTCTGTAATATGTTGATATTCCTTCTGCGTAAATACTTCATGAATCGTTCCAAGATTATTGTTTGTATTCAGGACTGCAAATCGGGCACCATTGCGAAGTACAATTTCTCCCAATGGAATTTTTTTTATACGTGATAGGTAAATAGCAAAAAAATTTGAAAAGGTGCGAATATTTGCGGAGAGTGACAGGAGTTGTTTTTTCATGGCAAGTTATTGTACACCAGAGCTAGGGCGAATAACTCTTTTGAAGAAATCTGCAAGCTGTTTAGTAAGCATCACGACGTCGAGATGTTCCTTGGCATATTCATACGCATTCTCGCCGAGTGATATAGCAAGACTCGTGTCGCTTATCACACGCTCTAAGGCCGTTCGTAAGCCTACGATATCACGCTCAGGCACTAAAAGACCTTGTACACCGTCTTCTATATAGGACGCAAACGTGTGCGTGTTTGTCGCCACAATTACCTTCCCCATTGCCATTGCCTCAAACAGCGTAGAACATCCCATAGCGTCATTTACCCCCTTACTGGTGTCCATAGGAATAGCGATGACACTCGCACGTGCATACGCATTAATGAGCTCCTCCTGGGTGAATGTACGATGCGTTACATTAGGAGGAAGATCAATACCCTGAAGACGTGAGGGGCGCGTTGCTATCACTACCCTAAGGTCAGTCCCGCGAGCAGCTTCTATAAGTGTGCGCCAATCGCGATCAGGATCAAAACCGACCGCAAGAATAGTGCCATCAAGCTTTACATCTTGTCGCTTGAAAAAGCTGAGATCAACACCAAAGGGAATAAATGTGATACGCTCTGCCATTTCTGGAAATAAGACTTGCAACTTCTCCGTTTCCTCTCTACCTATGGTGACGACCCCTGCTGAGCGACGAACGAGATACCTAAATACTTTTTGTTTAAGCGTCGAACTGTTTCCTACAAGACTTGAAATACTGAAGTCGTGCATGACCCATACTGGCTTTCGTACCCGGAGAAGCGTATGCAGAAGCTGCGTTCCAAACGCAGAAGACGTAAAGATGATGTCGTATGAAAAAAAGAGCGGATAGAACAATACGTGTACAAAGTAAATATTTCTAAAAATATATTGTCGTAAAAAGCGAGCGAGACCTACAGGTACATATTGTTCAAATTCTATAAACCGAGCATTGATACCAAACTGCGGTAAGTGGACCATGCCCCAGAACCCTGCGCTGTGCCCGCTTCCATCAAGCACCCGCTGGTATGCTTGGCTTCGCTCACCGTTATATAAAAAAAGCGCCTTCAAGCGTTTTGTCTGATTCTTATCAGTCATGAAAATAGTTGCGAAGCAGCTCAGAGCTTGAACGGATTTTTCCGCCTTGTCCAATATTGAAAACCATTTCTATGCCGTGCTCTTCGCACACAACCGATTCTGGGATATCAGCAGTATTGCGACGATCACCGCCGTTTGCGAATATGTGCGGCTTGAGGCGTTCGAGCGCTTCTCCGACATCACTGCGATCCGACTCGAGAATAAATACATCATCAACACACTCAAATGCACGGATAATTTCTGCCCGGTCGTCTTGCTGCATAAATGCCTTTCCCTTTTTTCGTACAAGCCACGCATCGCAGTTCAGTACAACGATGAGCTTTCCCTCCTCACCCACCAGCTCTTTCGCCTCCTCAAACATGCGAACATGCCCGATATGCACCGGGTCGAACCCACCACTCACCACAATCATCTTTCCTTTATGACTCATACTTCATACTCTGCGTATCGTTTGCATATTGTAACAGAGTCAGCGGATACAAGGTTTCTTGACAGCAGAAATATCCATGGCTTAGCCAATATCTGTTTCAAGAAATGTCTTCAGTGATGTGCCGTGAATCTTCCAGGTAAACCGTGATGCGGCACTAAGACTTCTAGCCCCAAGTGCGGCCTTGCGCACAGAGTCCAGCGCAAGGGCTTGCACAGCGCTAGAAAGCGCCTGAGCGTCCCCTGACGGCACAAAAACTACCTCCTCGTCAGATACCACAGAGCGAAGTGAGGGTAGATCTGACGCGATAATAGGCTTCCCTGCTGCAAGGTACTCAAAAAGCTTCAGTGGAGATGTTTGGGTACGCGATTCCTCATGCTCGTCAGTATTCGGAAGTACGAGAATATCCGCAGCTGCAAGATACTTTGGTACGATGGATTTTTCCTGATGACCCAAGTAGCGAATATTTGAAAGTCCTTGCTCAAGTGCTCGTGCGCGATACTGTGCAACATCTGCCACAAGGCCACCAATACAGACAAACAGTATATTTTTATTTTCTTTCTCAAGCTTTGCAGCTGCGAAGATAGTCTCCGCACCTTTCCAAGAATACAGATGCCCACTATACAGCACGATAGCTACATCATCCGGAAGTGAAAGTTCCGTACGAAGAGTATTGACTGGCGTTGTTCTGTACGGATTTTCGTCTGAACCATTTGGAATCACAACAGTGGGTGCAGTAGTAACGGATGCGATCGTGTCTGCCGTACCACGAGAATTGCACACAACACCTGCGGCACGCGCGAGCATACGCGCGGTCGCAGGCGTTGTCGCGACGCGATGAGCATTAAACACAACGCGAAACCCGAGGAGACCAAAAAACCACACGAGTCCTTTATCACGCGTCATGATAGGAACTTTTTTATCGAGAGAATAAAAACAGAGAGCTGCACCGAATGTCACCAACTGTATCAAAAATGCAACACGATCGACAATCGGGTTACCTATCATGAGGTCCAAACACGGTACGCAGACCACTGACAAATTCCCTTCGAGTCCATAGAATGCATGCCATGGTTGCGTCACAGCATTACGACGACGCGGTACATAGAGTATAACGTCAACACCTTGCGCACGCAGCTCAGTGCACACACGAGCTATTTGGTAGCCGTGCGCTTTCTCCGTGGGAAAACGAATATTTGCTATATAATTTAGTCGCATGCGTTGCGTATTGAAAAAATTGTGTGCTGTGACATACTCTCTGTAATGACACGAGTAGCAATTATTGGCGCTGGGCGTTGGGGTAAAAAGGTTATCGAAACACTAGAGAAAAACCCCACCATCACCATAGCATATATCGCTTATAGCGGTAGCGCCGATACAGCTACGTGGCTTGACACAATACACCCCAACATACCTGCTACTACCAACTATCACGAAGTACTCGAAGATCCCACGGTCGACGCGGTTTGTATCGCGACTCCAATCGAGACACACGGAGTGATAGTACGAGATGCTCTCACCGCAAGAAAACATGTTTTTGTTGAAAAACCTCTCTCCACTACAGCAGAAGAGATAGCAGCCCTCTATGCTCTCGCAGAAGAAAAAGACCTCGCCCTCTTCCCTGGCTATCTCTATCTCTTTGATCCAGATTTTGTAGCACTTCAAACACGAGCCCGATATGAAGATACTCTCACTATCGAAATGCGCTGGGAAAAGTACGGAACATTTGAGACGCCACTTGCAGAAAATCTGCTCGTCCATGAACTCGCGCTTGCCCACGAGCTCATTGGAACACTCACGCTAGGAACGGTTACTCGTAATGAGAAAGATGTCTGTGACATCACAGTACATGGCGAACCCGGCACTGTGCACATTTGTATTGACCGTACCCAGAAAGAAAAAAAGAAACAGCTTACGGTGAGTGACGGTATAACAACCGACATCGTGTCATTTACCCACAACAATCTTCTCGATCTCGAGTGTGATGCATTTTTTGCTGCAGTCGCAGTCGGAAGTGCTGGTAATAAAAAACGGCAGCGAGTTGACGAATCAATCGCTGCCGTGTTGTTGTCGTTACCTCGACCGTAGGTCGAGAGGATAGCCCTTCATAATGAGTGCTTCAAGGTCGTCCCGCGTGTAGCCACCGCGCGCGAGCCACGCATTGATGCGTCGCTCTTTGTTTGCTCGCTTTGCTGCTTGCGCAGGAGTTTCGCGTGTGTCGCCCGAGTCTACATTTGGAATGATGATGGCCATGCTTTCCAAGCCCATCCTGAGTGCCGGAATTATTTCGCCCACACCTTGGATGTCGCGCTCCATACTGAAGTCGGGTAATTTCACGTCCCGAGAATCAAAACCACCAGCTGCAAGTAGCAAGGATAAATTCCACGCCATGCATTGGTTGTTTGCCGCACCGCGAAGCCCGGTAGGCATATCAGGCGGCACCACTGCGACCGACGATGCGTCGTGTGAATTGAAGGCTTCTTCAATTGCCGTAACCACTTCTGGAGTTAGCAAATGAACCGATGTGTACGACACTGACAACATCTGCTTAAACCTCTCTGTGTAAAGCGGCTCAACCAGTGCATTGAGTGCGGAGTAGAAAGGATCGCCTTCAACCTCTACCGCATGTACCCGAGCATTGTCCGCGAAGCTTTTTTTGAGCGCATCGGCAGTGTCCCACTGATCTGCATCGGGGTGAATGCCCACAAGCACCGAAAAGCAGATATTTTTGATACCCACTTTTTGAAGTGACACAGCAGCATCACACATTTTCTGAAGCTCTGCGTCAGCTTTCGCTTGGTTTTCCGGCGTTTTGGGAAAACCACGGTAGACGCGCATTACTGCGGCCATTTTATCGAGTGCCATCTGACACCTCCTTGTTGAAAAGAAAATATCCGGTGGTTACCGGACTCTCAAAAAACTATACTACACTTTTACTGTTTAAGCAAGTCTTGGTAATCATCGCGACGACGTCGCGGGCGGCCTGCACGCTATTACCTACCTTGCCGGAGTAAATAGTAAAGACACGGTGATCGAGTGACTCGATGATGGTCGGACGTTCGTCGGTCGCATCTACCTTTGGGAGGACAGTGCGTATTGTGTACATCGAGCCCACGTGTTTTGCTCGTGCAAGTGCTGGCACGAAGCGTGCGCCATCCTCAATAAATTTTTCAAAGTTGGTGTGCTCAGGGTTTGTGATAATACCTTTATTGAGCACGCCCTGCAGGTGTACAGGTACATCGGCATATGTGCCAAAGCTTCTTTTGTGAATTGCGTGATCAACATGCCCCATCACTGCATATCCCGTATCACCAAGTGGGTCGAAGCACATAAACGGCCCGTCCATGACAACGGTTGAAATACCTCGGAGCTCGTGCGGGAGCTCTACTACGAGCTTCTCACACACCTCATACTGGTAATCGCGATGGACGTCGCTTCTATTTTTGAGTGCAGTATTAAAATCTGCATATGTCGCTACCACTATAAAATCATACTCATCGAGCTCTCCTACATGCACTTCTCGATTTAGGACAAGCGTGACGTCTGCATCGATAAGCCTCTGTCGCACAATAGTGCGCAGCTTGTCAGGATCATAGAGATTTTCTTCCACGCGCACTGTTACCGCTACCATGTCCGACTGTATGTGGGGTGGTGTCTCAATGTTATAAGGAAGGTTGTGCTCTCGCAGTACCTGAAGGTACTCTTCACTACTTAGTTTGCTCCCTTCCTTTGCGATTGCATAGTAGTGAGGAAGATGCGAAATAATCGCTTCAGCAAATTCTTTTTCAAAGACTGGCGTAGCTTCAAGGCACGAGCGAATAGTCTCTGAACTTCGTGGATAGTGATACCCGCGATGCATACGGTACTGATTGATACCTGATGCTGCCTGCATGATATCGCTTGCCTTATCAAAAAGTGTTACAGCAAATCCTTCTTTCTTTAGCTGGAGTGCGGTGGTGCAGCCAAAAATTCCCGCACCAATAACGGCAACAGTTTTTTGCTTATGTGAGTGTACTGTGTTCATAGTTATACGTTGCCGTCAGCAAGTGTGCGGAGAATGAGACGGATGAGTCGCACCAGGCTGTGCTCGCGAATTGCGGCTTCACGGAGCAATGTCGCGAGGCGGTACTTCTCTGTATCGGGGAGTGCGAGGTAACGAAGCGCTTCGCCCGCATACGCCGCAGCCGTGGCTTCCTGCGAGCAGGAAGCCGGCAGATCCTTTTGATACACAGGGCTTGAAGTGACTTGATACAGTCCGACAGACATCGCCTCGACAGCTGTCTTGTCGGCACTGTTGGTCATACTCGTGTGGAGGAATACATCTGCGGCGCGGAGCTCTTCGAGCACTCCCGCAGGGTCCTTCCCGCCCACCATGATAACTGCATCCTCGAGCCTTTCGTTTCGAATACGCGCAGTAATGGTGTCGAGATAGACTTGATCTTCGGGTTTTCCCACCGCACCGACTATGCGAAGTACTGCATTTGGCATACTTTTACGTACCGCTATAAGCGTATCGATTGCAAGTTCGAGATTTTTGATCGGAGAAATGCGCCCAACGACGAGGAGCGTAGGTGGCACACTGGGGCGCACGTCTCGTGGCGTAAAGACGCTTGTGTCGACTCCCTGCCCTGTAACGAGTACTTTCGCACTTGAAATACGAAAGCTTTCCTTTGAACCAGTGAAAACGATGTTCGTAAAACGCTCGGCAATACGGAGCTTGAGGTCGACAGTGCGGTGTGAGTACCATAACCCCACGGTTTTTCCCATGAGTCTCCATAGTAACCCGCCGAGCACGACATACTCTGGGTTCATATGCACAAAAACCGCATCGTAGTCCTTGCGATATTTCCAAATAGTCGTGTAGAAGCGCCGCAGGTACTTGAGGCGAGATACGCCATCTTCCTTTCCCAGACTCACCACCTCGACATACTCGGGAAATGAGTACATGCCTTTTTTAAGACACACAGCAGTGACCTCTTCACATTCTGTACGGAAGACTTCTATCCATCGGTGAAAAAACCCTAACCCTGGGTCTGTGCTATCGATAATTTGTGTGATAACAAGAATCTTCATATTACCCCTGTTTATACGCGTCTACGATGCCTTTCGCAAGCACTTCGGTACTGTGCGAGGATACTGCGACAGCACGAAATACCTGCCCAAGAGCGTGACGCGCTTCATATGACATTTTCATGGCGTGACGGATACGCTCCGCGAGCTCAACATCATTTTCTTGCTCAAAATACACAAACTCGCGATACTCCGCCGCAAATTGATCAAACGACTGATTTGAAGTGAGAATCGGTAACCCAGATGCTGCAGCTTCAATAATTGATTTTTCTAGTGCTGGGCGGATATTCAGAGAGATATAGAGATCGGCAGCTTGGTGCAATTTTGCTACCTCGGCGTTTTTCATTGGGCCAAAAAAGGTGACCACTTCACCAAGGCCAAACGATCGTGAAAACGTACGTACCTCTTCGGCAAAAGCTTCTTTCCCGAGACGTGGCGCCCCCACCACCGTGACGGTAAATGGTTTATCGATGGATTCATTGAGGAGGGATACAGCACGGATAAATGTTTCATAATCTTTCGTAGGGCTAATATCGCCCACGGTCACCATACGAAATACACCATCGTGCTTTGGTCGCATGATGGGATGAAACTTCGCAGTGTCCACGCCATGTCCGACAATATGCTTTACATCCCCCCCACCATGGTATCCATGTGTCGTGGGAGTAAAAATAAAAGAAAGAAAAAGTCGAGCACACTGCAAGCTTACTCGCGAGTCGCCATAGGCATACCATAAGCCAACTTTCTTCTTCCAAAGCCTCCACCACCATCCCGAGTGCGCGACAACCCACGGAGTATCGTATACAAACACCGCATCGTACTGACGAGTGAGTCGCACCAAAAACCACAGGTATTTTACAAAGCGGTGAATCCGTCCCTTCTTTACTTCCCATCCGAGTGAGTGTACATGCACATGTGCTGGCAGTGTATGGTATCCCTGCTTTGTGGTGATGATTTCAATCGAGGTACAGTGTTTAGCAATCTCTTCTACCCATCGATGAAAATACCCAACCGTAAGATCGTCCACGTCGAGTACATCCGTCACAATGAGTAAACGCATAATGGCTATAGTGTATCTTGTTTCGTGTCATCTGTGGGCGTCATGCGCGTTTCTGCGGGGATTCCGTGATAGCGAGCAACCACACCTCGCAACATCACTACAAGCTGTTCGATCGAGTCAGTACGAGACGTGCCTTTTAGATCGAGTCGACTCTTTGCCTCTTTTGCAAACCGTATACGCTCTACACTGTTGTTCATATAGCGCGTCACGCTCTGAATGGCGCACCCCAGGTCGTTACTCTTACAAATGAGCGCAGATACGTTATGTTCGAGGACACCACCAAGTGTTGCGCTTACTGTAGTAATGACGGGAAGGAGAAGCGAAACTGCTTGTGTCAGTATTTCCTCTGTTTCCTCATCGTCAGCAAGACTAAGTAATATACCCGCTGAAGCCAGATACGGTAGTGGGGATACATCGCCAAGAAAAATGACTTGCCGTTCTAGCCCCTTACTCTGTACGAGTGCTTCAAGCGCTTTACGTTCTGGTCCATCACCAATGACAAAGAGTCCTATCGAAGGATACTGACGCAGCGTATACTGTGCAGCATTGAGAACAAATGTCACACGAGTATCTTTTGAGAGTGGCGCGACGACGAGTAAGGTAAACGTAAATGTTGGGTACTGCACGTGAAGCAATCCACGATCAACGGTGAATGTAGTATCAGCACTCAGTTCTACATATGGTGGAACGATAGTCATCGCGTCCTCTCCAAGCTCGTGACGAGCAAGCATGGTGCGTTTGAGTCGTTCGGTTGTAACGAAAATATGTTCTGCATGTGAAATAACTTGATGTGCCCACCATACACGATAACTATTGTTATCGTTCTCATCTAGAAAATGTGGGTCATAGACGTGACTGTTGTTGCAGACGACAAGCGGTATTTTAAACCAGCGAGAAATACAATACGCCGCGAACGAAAGCTCGAATGGATCACGCGCTACGACTATATCGGCACGGAAAAACTTTGCAAAATAAAGCTGTTCACGAGCGACTGTAAAGGCATCGTAGGGATATTTCCACCACGAGCTGGTATTGGTCGGATATACCCATACGTTTTCTGCAATCTGTATACCTGAAAAAGAATGAGTTGCTTCGGTAAAGACGATAACATGTACCTCTTCAAAGAAAGCGCCGTATGCGACGTACAGCGCCTGCGCCCTACTACCCTCTTCAAAAACATCATGTTCATATGAAATAAAAAGCACGCGCAGTTTCTCACGGAGAGTACGAGGCGCAGGCGGTATGTCTGGTTCGGGCGGAAGTATATCTTGTGGAATATCTTCTTCGAGTCTACTTCCTTCCTGCTCGTATTTTTCTTTGAGTTGTGGATCAACGATAGTGAGTCCCTCCGGTACTTCATTACTACGCAGTGAAGCACTGCTCGGAGTAGTATCTCGGGACATACTTGAAGGACGTTCCATACAACACTAGTATACAAAAAACCACTACTTACACGAAGCGTAAACAGAGAAGAGAGAAAGCAGTGAGTGCTTTCTCTTTAGTAAACGCTGCCATACGACGAGTACTTGCTTCGCCAAGCTTTTGTCCGAGTGCAGGGTCGGCAAGCATCGTGATGAGCGCGCGCGCAAGCGCGCGCTCATCACGCACTGGAACCAAGAAACCTTCTACATCATTACGAACAAAGTCATGTGCACCTGCGACATCGGTCGAGACGATGGGGAGCCCGGCAAGTGCAGCTTCATGAAGTACCATACACGTACCCTCATAGAGCGAAGGCAGCACAAACATCGACGCCTGCTTAAATTCTTTAGCGATTGCAGCATAGGGTATTGCCCCGGTAAAGGTCACGACATCACTGACGCCATAGGTCGCCGCAAGACCGCGATACACCTGCTCGTTACCTCCCGAGCCAACAATGCGCAGTCGCGCAGCCGGGCACTCGCGCTTCACCTCCTTCATAGCAGCAAGGAGTGTTGGGATGTCCTTTTGATAGCTCAGTCGCCCCACAAAAAGAATGGTCATCGGGTCGCGCACTACCTGTGCCTGCGTGAGCGCAAGTGAGAAATCTACGGTATCAATATAAAACGGTACGACAGCAATTTTTTCACGAGGTATACCGAGCGTCGCCAGGCGATCACACTCGTACTCTGTCGAGACACGTACGGTATCTGCATGAGCAACCGAGATGCGAATGAGAAGGTCTTTCAATCGATTTGAAAATCGTTCGCGGCGATACCATACGTTGCCAATCATATCCGCCATACTGTGTACAACAAGCGGGAGCCCAAGACGATGCTTAAGTAGCACGCCGAGAATACCTGCGACGTGAGGATTGTCGACCATAATGAGATCAAACGGCATCTGTGCATGGAGCTCCGCAGCACGCTGATATGCGCCCACACAAAAAGCGAGTATATTCCCTGCCGGTATAGGTAGAATAGTCAGCGTATCTTCCACGATCGCCACACTTCCTTTTGTATCGGGGACCAGCACTGTGTATGCATCAAGACCAGCAGCATAGTCTTTCTGTCTCTCGAGACCGCCAGAGAGCGCTTCAGTAGAGAGCAGCCCGCTTCCGTATTGCGATATAGAAAGTACGCGAAGTGGCAGCCGGTCACTCATAGTTAAATTTTGCAACTTCTAATAAAAGTTCTGCAAGTGAATGTACGGTCTTCATATCAGGAGGGGCACTCACGGTGCTATTTCGTTTTGCACCTGCTCGCTCCATATGTATACAGTGTACACGAGGAAGTGCATGCTGTATG
The DNA here is from genome assembly GCA_043757305.1 of Candidatus Kaiserbacteria bacterium. Lineage (GTDB taxonomy): Bacteria > Patescibacteriota > Minisyncoccia > Phycocordibacterales > UBA918 > JAYQPD01. The sequence goes on along the minus strand of JAYVPP010000059.1, from coordinate 481 downwards.
TCGATAAGATGGTCAACCATATCGTCCACAAACACTATCTCTTGATTTGGAAAATCTGCTGCGATTTTTTCAAGTGCTGCTACTTTTGAATCTCCTATGAGCACAACATCGGCCACAATATCAGCAACGCCGGTGCGAGCAATCTTGTCTCGCTGGTACGCCATCGACAAAGGCCCATACCGCGCTGTAACTGCACTTACTATATACACAGCATCGGTGCGCGAGAGAGCCGCAAAAAATGCAGCAACATCTTCGTAGAGAAATGGCGCTGGATCTATGACGGTATGAACTATCGGATCACCAATCTGGTGCTCGAGTCCTCGCTCACGAATGAGTGCGAGGTCACGATCAGTGTCAAAGAGCGTACGGTTAAAATCGAGTGCAAAAATCATAACAACTCCACAATAGCACGAGCGAGTTTATCGGAGTCGTGGCGAATGAGTGTACGCCGAAGCATATCTTTTTTTTTCTGCGCTGGAAT
>JAYVPP010000058.1:0-6487 GCA_043757305.1 Candidatus Kaiserbacteria bacterium | reverse complement strand
TATATTTTGCTATAGTGGACATATGTTTGACTACGAAAAGACAAAAGCATTTATGACGCTTCTCCATCGATTTCATACAGTTGACCGAATCGCCGAAGTACCAACGCTTCCGAGGCAAACAAATGCCGTGGAGCATAGTTACCAGCTCGCAATGCTTGCCTGGTATACAGTTGCATCGGAAAAGTTGCCACTTAACCTTGAGAAGGTGCTCAAATATGCACTTGCGCACGACCTCGTTGAGGCATACGCAGGGGATACACCAGTGAGCGATGCTGAAGGACAAAAGACAAAGAAAGCCAGAGAAGCTGCAGCATTTGTAAAACTCAAAGAAGAATTTACAGAATTTCCCGATATGCTTCAAACACTTGAGGCGTATGAAGAGCGACAAGACGAGGAGAGTTTATTTGTGTACGCACTCGATAAGTGTATTGATCCACTCAACGCTGTGATGATTACAGATCGACTGCCGTATTGGAAAAAATATCACGTGCCGTATGAGGTACACCGCGCGTATAAAGACCCGCGTATTGCTGTATCAGGCTATGTGGCGTCGCTGTGGGGCGCTCTCTCAAAAGAACTCTTGGACAAAAAAGATTTTTTCTTTCCGTCATAAATATGAAACAAAATCACATTGCGGGCTCTATCGTCGGGAGTATTTTTAAAAAAGTTGCACCTAAAATAGGAGCAGTTATTGTGCTCGAACCCATATGGAACATTGTGGGTCAAATAATCTACAAAAGTGGCACAAAGCGCTATTTTCGATACTCGAGTCTTGACCTCAACACACTAGGCGCGTCTGAGATATCGAAAGATAAGGACTATGCGAATTTCTTTATGAAGCGCATGGGGTATCCTACGATACAAGGCAGGACATTCTTTTCGCCCACGTGGGCTGAGGCAATTTCTTCGTCATGCGATATTGATGCGGGATACAAGTATGCAGAGAGCCTCGGTTTTCCGGTTATCGTAAAGCCAAATAGTGGGAGTCAGGGAAAGGGGGTCTCGCTCTGCCACACAAAGGGCGATTTCTACCGTGCCATGCGACGCGTGTTTAAGCTTGATCGCGTTGCATTGGTGCAAGTACCTGTGAAAGGCAAAGATTACCGTATTGTCGTTCTCGATAATACGGTAATCTCTGCCTACGAGCGGATCCCACTCAATGTTGTGGGAAACGGTCGTTCGACAATTGCACAATTGCTTCGAGTAAAGCAGAAAGGATTTTCTACTAGTAGTCGAGACACAAAACTGCGCATGGAAGACCCACGCATCAAGACGAAGCTTGCGCGCGAAGGGCTTTCTCTTAAATCTGTTCCGCAAAAAGGGTTGCATCTCTATCTTCTTGATAATGCAAATCTTTCTTCGGGCGGCGATGCGGTAGATGTCACGAATACAATGCACAAAGATTTCGGCGCATTTGCAATTGCGCTTACACGCGATATGGGCTTGCGTTTGTGTGGTGTTGACCTCATGGTTGAAGGTGATGTTGCACTAGCTCCCAAAAAGTTTTGGGTGTTGGAGATCAACTCTGCTCCCGGGCTTGATCATTATGTAAAAACGGGGAAGGCGCAGCAGAAGATCGTCGAAGACATGTACCTCGAAGTACTGAAGCACATGGAGAAATGACGTATTAGAAAAAGCCGCGAGTGAATACTCGCGGCTTTTTATAACGAGCGCATACGAAAAATCCCTTCGAATGAAGGGATTTTTCGTGTGGTAGTGAATTATGCTGGGAGCATAATTGACATTCAACTACTTCACTGCGTCCTTGAGTGCCTTTGCAGCACGAAACTTTGGTACGCGCATAGCAGGAACATTGATGCTCTCTCCAGTGCGTGGGTTGCGACCAGTGCGAGCTGGGCGCATCTTTGCGGAGAAGATGCCAAGACCTGCAATCGAAACTTCGTCACCCTTTTTAAGTGTTGAAGTGACATTGTCGATCACGCACTCTACTGCGCGCTCGGCATCTGCCTTCGAGGTGCCAAGTACTTCGTGAACTTTTGCGATGATATCTGCTTTGTTCATAACGTAATGGTATTCGCTAATAATTGTGTGTCTACGCATGCTCTTTCGAACATCGTGCGCGCCACGTATGGCTACAAACAGTATATAGGAAGGGAAAATGAGTGCAATCTATCTTGTTTTTCTTTAGATATGTTTTCTAATACATTACTTTATGTAAATTGTACCTCGCGATATATCTTGAACCTTCACGGGACCCAATGCTCATAGTGGCAACACATACGTTCAAGCGGGTGAGAAATATATCGCGAGAGATAATCGCCCGTTTGTTCTCTTCAATCAGTGTATGGTACGCTTTTCTCATTAGTTATAAGTATTTTCTATGCGAATTGCGGTTTCAGGTGCACGCGGGAGCTTTTCTGAAGAGGCGGGGAAAGAGTATTGCCGTGTACATGGCATAGAAAATCCTGAACTCCTGTACCTAGTGACTGCTGAGAATGTGCTCGCCGCGGTCGAGGCTGGGGCTGTCGACCGCGGCATCGTTCCTATCGAAAACTCCACCGGCGGCGTGGTCATTGAGGCGGTGCACGCCCTTGCTCGCCACATCGTAAACATCGAAAAGATGTTTGAGATTGTCGTCAAGCAAAATTTGCTCGTTTTTCCTGGTACAAAGCGTGAGGATATTGCCCAAATCACCTCCCATGACCAAGCCATAAAGCAGTGTCGTATGTACCTGAAGCGGATGTTTCCAAACGCAGAGATAAAAGAGTACCCGGACACCGCACAAGCTGCAAAAGACCTCGGTGAGGGCGTACTTTCACAGACGACCGCCATCATTGCGCCGCTTTCTTGTGCAAAACTGTACGGTCTCGATGTGCTTGAAGAAAATATCAATGACCTCAAGTTTAATGTGACCAACTTTTTGGTTGTGGTGAAATAGTTTGACATTATAAAAATATAGTTGTATATTATAGGTCGTTTTACACACAACCACAAACGGAGGATATCTTGTTTAATCAACCAGAACTTCAGGCTCCCATCTCTGTTCCTTTTACAAATGATGACGACTACAATCTGAATCTTTTCCAATGGATTTTCTGTAACACCGGCTCGTGGGATCCCGATGAGGTGACCCCACCGATGGACGGGCAGATGGTATCTGCTTTGCTCTACGCCTACTATCCAGTATATATGGAAGCTGACACATATAACTGTGGAAGTCACGAAACAGATTGCACAGAAGGTGACAAGAAATTTGTTTCCTTGGGAAACGTTGCATCTGTGTTTCGTGCACTGAATAAGATTGTTGCGCGGCGTCGAGATGCTAAGTCTCACGATGGCTTTATCAAGGTCCTCCGTCCAGAAGCAATACCACAGCTTCTGAAACACCGACAGTTCATTGAACTCAAGGCGCTTGTGCGCGACGTGCTCAATCTTGATATGGTTGTCATGCCAGTAGATGGTGGGTGTACTGTTGAGTTCAGGAAGATATAACATCAAATGCCCGAGAAATAGAAACATTTCTCGGGCATTTTTTAATACCGGTTCTATTCAGCGTTATTTTTTCTCCGAAAGTAGATAACGACACCTAGCAGTACTATAAGAGGGGCAAGACTCAGTAACATTGATACTTGGATTTGTGGCTGCTTGTGAAGGGTGGCATTAATGAAAATGCACATCTGCAACAGCACAGAGCCAAGAAATGTGAGAATAGAAATTGAGCGCGCGTCCTTCAGTCGCCATACGCGCAGTATCTGAGGCAAAATAATAAGTGGCGAAATTAAACTTCCGACGTAGACAGTGAGGTCAGAAAAAGTAATCCAATCCATAGTAATTTATTTTTTATCGTGCGTACTCAATGGTGCGTGTCTCGCGGATGACGTTTACGCGGATTTCGCCAGGATATTTGAGGTCTTCCTCGATCTTGCGGGCTATGTTCTGCGCGAGGTTGTGTGCGGCAAGGTCGTTTATTTCCTCTGGCTTTACAAACACACGTACTTCACGGCCCGCTTGAATGGCGTATGCTTTTTCGATGCCAGGGAAGCCGTTTGCAATTGCCTCAAGGTCTTGAAGACGCTTGATGTAGTTTTCAACCGAGTCACGACGTGCGCCAGGACGACTTCCTGAAATCGCATCAGCAACTTGTACAATGATGGATTCTGGTGTTTCGTACGGGTACTCTTCGTGGTGGGCTTGCATTGCTTTGATGATTGCCTCATCGACGCCATACTTCATCAGGATGCGACGGCCAATCTCCACGTGTGAACCTTGCACTTCGTGGTCGATAGCCTTACCGATGTCGTGAAGAAGCGCACCAGCTTTTGCAACAGCAACATTTACCCCAAGTTCTTCTGCAATCATACCTGCAATGTATGACATTTCCACCGAGTGCCAGAGGACGTTTTGTCCGTAGCTTGTGCGGTAGTGGAGCCGACCGAGGATCTTGATGAGGTCTGGGTGGAGGTTGATAACACCGGCTTCATAGGCAGCTTTTTCTCCCATCTTGCGCATCGTCTCACCAATTTCTTTCTTTGCTTTCTCGACAAACTCTTCAATGCGCACTGGCTGGATACGTCCGTCGGCGATGAGGTTTTCAAGTGCAGTCTTTGCGATTTGGCGACGGACAGGGTCGAAGGACGAAAGGACAATCATGCCCGGTGACTCATCAATGAGGACATCGACACCTGACGCGCGCTCAAAGGCGCGCACATTTCGGCCCTCTTTTCCGATAATCTTTCCTTTGAGGTCGTCTGAAGGGATCTCGACTGAAGATGTCATGGCGTCAGCACGTACGGTGTTGCCTACGCGGTGAATGGCAGTGGTGATAATTTCTCGCGCCTTCTCCTCGAGCTTCTCTCCGCCAAACATCTGGAGCTTTTGGAGGCGTAGCAGAAGGTCTTCTTCGGCAGTTTTTTCCATACGTGCGACGACCTCGGCCTTCGCTTCTTCTTTGGTGAGGCTTGCGACACGTTCGTACTCCTTATCAATAGTAGCTGCACGTTCGTCGAGGCGCGACTTGATGGCCTTTACTTCGTCTATTTTTCCACGGGTGGCTTCTATCTGTGAGTCGAGGTCAATTTGGCGACCATCAAGATGCTCCTCTTTCTTCATAAGGCGCTCTTCAACCTTGAGGACTTTTTCTTCGAGGACTTTTACTTCACGAAACTTTTCTTCACGGATTTTCTCAGCTTCTTTCTCTGCGTCCTTGATGATGTCGTCGCGCTTCTCACGAGCAATAAGCTCACTTTGTTTGAGCTCAAGTTCTATGGATCCTTTCTGCGAGAGGGCTTGGTATTTGCGGCCGAAGTAGCCAACGAAGGCGCCGACGGCAAGTGTGAGGATAATGGGCACTATATCTAAGTTCATACGTGTGGCCCTATGGCCGGCACACGAAGCTTTTTCGTTCCGTCGCGTCTGTATACCAGGTAAGTACGTATCAGGCGTTCGGTCTGCGACGGGGTCATGCTCAGCTGTGTCGGTCGCGCGGGTGGAATTTACAATGTGAATAACCCTGTTTGTCACAATACCAGAGGAATACCGAGGTGTCGAATGAGCATGACGTCAGGCAGCCTCCTGTCCTTCCACTCCCTGCCCGCCGTACAGTCTCCCAGACTGTACGGCCTACGTTTCAGGACAGGAGGCTGCCTGACTATACAAAACCCCGCGAAGGTTCAAAATATGTCATGCGGGGTAGTACACAAGAAAACCCCCGCGCAGGCCTTTGGCCTGCGCGGGGGTTTTGATTCGGGATTCTTATCTATTTATACACTTCGTCGACGAGGCCGTAGGTCTTTGCTTCTGGCGCAGTCATAAAGTAGTCACGCTCGACGTCTTTTTCAATCTTTGAAATAGGTTGGCCTGTGGCCTTTGAGAGGATTTTGTTTAAGCGGTCACGAGTTGCAAGGATGTGACGTGCGGTAATCTCGATGTCAGTCGCTTGACCCTGCGCGCCACCCCATGGCTGATGGATCATAATCTCAGCGTTTGGAAGTGCGAATCGCTTGCCTTTTGCTCCACCTGCAAGGAGTACCGCTGCGCCTGAAGCTGCGATGCCCATACAGACCGTCGCAACGTCTGGCTTTACGTGGTTCATGGTGTCGAGCATGGCGAGGGTTGAAGTGACTGAACCTCCTGGGCTATTGATATAGAGGTAAATATCCTTCTTTGGATCTTCGCTTTCAAGGAAGAGTAGCTGGGCAACGACAAGGTTCGCCATATGGTCTTCGATGCCACCAGTCACAAAAATGATACGCTCCTTTAAGAGGCGAGAGAAAATGTCGAAGGCGCGCTCGCCAAATTGCGTCTTTTCAACGACCATTGGGACCAGCTGTGAGCCTAGGGGAAGAATATTTTTATCTTTCATATCCGCCTACTATAGAGCAAAATGGAAAAAAGAAAAAGCTCGCAAGATAATTTTTTGCAAAATTATCTTGCGAGCTCGCGTCCCTCTTGGGAGAGAAATCTGATTCACAAAATGTCGAAGTCCAAGGGAAATGTCATGTATCGTACCCCTATCCCTCTTGGGAGA
>JAYVPP010000057.1:0-6578 GCA_043757305.1 Candidatus Kaiserbacteria bacterium | reverse complement strand
TGCACATGGCACACCACTTTCCCTTGCCATTATTTCCATTGCACCAAACTTCGCTACTGAAAAATATTTGAATATCAAACGCCGTATTGCTCATGAGCTCGGAGTAGAGCTTGTTGTTGTGGCACTTCCACACGATGCTACAACTGACGATGTGCTTTCACAAATGTCGACACTCAGTCTGGCTCATAATGGTGTTGTGCTGCAGCTGCCATACCCCGAACATATCGATATCGAGCGTGTGCTCACTGAACTTCCCCGGAACCGAGACGTTGATGCAATTGGCGGTGAGGCAGTGTCTGCTATGGAGCGAGGCGATTGGCAGATTATGCCGCCCGTCGTTGCAGCGATTGCGGATGTAGCAAAGGAGCGCGCTATTTCGTTTGCAGGGAAGCGCGTCGTCGTCGTCGGTCATGGTCGCCTCGTAGGTAAACCGGCCTCACTCTGGGTGGCGCATGGAGGAGCGGTGGTTACTACCATTACAAAAGATGATACCAATCACGCCGCAGAAACGCGCGAGGCTGATATTCTCATTCTCGGTGCCGGTGTCCCAGGACTCATCACACCACGCATGGTGAAAGAGGGGGTGATTATTTTTGATGCGGGAGCATCTGAAGACTCAGGCCGTCTGGTGGGAGATGCAGACCCTCTCTGCGCCGAGAAAGCGTTACTCTTTACTCCTGTGCCAGGAGGTATAGGCCCCATTACCGTGGTAAAATTGTTTGAAAATCTCTTGACGCTTTCCATTTCTGGTGTGCAATCAGACCATGTATAAAAGTGGACTAAGGCGCCATTCCTTGCTATAACTGTCCAGTATGAATACTGTCCGTACGAAGTCAGCCGAACACTCGGTAAAAGTCTTCCGCGCAATTGCTGTCATTATTTTTGGAGCACTCGTGGCGTATTTTGTGTATGCAACGACGGCAAACAACGCGTCACGTTATCCATTTAAATATGGCCTCGACCTCGCTGGTGGAAGCCATTTGGTCTATACCGCAAACTTGAAGGACGTTCGTAAAGGCGAAGAAGCCGATGCTATGAGCTCGCTCCGAGATGTTATCGAGCGCCGTATCAACGTATTTGGTGTGTCAGAGCCGCTTGTGCAGGTTGAGCAATCGTCGATCGTCTCAAAGGAGCGTGTTGACCGTCTTGTGGTGGAGCTTCCTGGTGTGACTGATGTCAACAAAGCCGTGGCAGATATCGGCAAGACACCATCGCTCGAGTTTAAACTCGTCGACAAGAAAGCAGCTGCAGCTGCGGAGGCTCTGAAAGAAGCTCAGCTTTCTGCATCTACATCGGGTGCCAAGCTCAGTAATATGACTGTTGACGGTGAGAAGGTCGGTGAAGTCTACAAGACCACGGGGCTCACCGGTCGTTACATTAAGCACGCACAGCTCGTATTTTCAAATGGTCAAAGCAGTTCACGTGGCCTCAATGAGCCAATCGTCCAGGTTGAGTTTAATGCTGATGGTGCCGCGCTCTTCAAGAAGCTCACTACTGATAACGTCGGAGAAAATCTCGCAATCTTCCTCGACGGTACGGTTATTTCGGCACCTGTTATCCGCGAGCCTATCGCAGGAGGCATTGCCACTATCTCAGGCAACTTCACTGCAGAAGAAGCGCGTGAGCTTGTACGCAATCTAAACTTCGGCGCACTCCCTGTACCTATCGAGCTTGAAAGCACTCAAGCTATCGGTGCTGCTCTCGGCGACGAGGCGCTTAATGCAGGAGTCTATGCTGGTATCGTGGGCTTTATCCTTTTGTCCATCTTCATGATTCTCTGGTACCGCTTGCCGGGTCTCGTCGCTGTCGCTGCACTCCTCATGTACGTTGCAATGATGCTCGCGCTTTTCAAAATCATTCCTGTCGTGCTCACGACTGCAGGTATTGCAGGCTTCATTCTCTCCGTTGGTCTTGCTGTGGACGCAAACATTCTTATCGCTGAGCGCATCAAAGAAGAGCTGAAAGAAGGAAAGGATCTCGACGTTGCGATCTCGCTTGGTTTCTCGCGCGCATGGCTAGCCATCCGCGACTCCAACATCGCACACATCATTGCAGGTGTCATTCTGTTTTGGTTTGGTACTGCGCTCATCAAAGGCTTCGCGCTGGTGTTTGGACTTGGCGTCATTGTGTCGCTGCTTTCTGCTATTACCATTTCCCGCACACTTCTCGTCGCGCTAAGGGTGGATACAAAGAAAACGCTCGGTCACTTCCTTATGGGTTCAGGTTTCACTTTCTAATATATGTTCATGCTTCGCTATCAGACGCAGCTCATCCTTCTCCCGGTTTTTGCATCGATTATTTCTATTGTTGCCATCATGACCTGGGGGTTTGTACTTGGCATCGACCTCAAAGGAGGTTCGCTCCTTGAAGTGCGCTACTCGAACGGTCGCCCGACAGCAGATGTGGTGCATGCAGCAGTAGCGCCTCTCAATTTTGGCGAAGTGCGCGTCCAACCGAGCGGTGATAAAAACTTCATGCTCCGCGCTCGTGACCTCAAGCCAGAAGAGAAAACCAAGATGCTTACTGCTCTACCAGGTGCAGAAGAAGTGCAGTTTAACTCCGTCGGTCCCTCAATCGGTGCTGAGATCATGCAGAAGGCATGGTGGGCTATTGGTCTCGTAATCCTTTCCATCATTCTCTTCGTTGCCTTTGCGTTCCGTCATGTCTCAAAGCCAGTCGCATCGTGGAAGTATGGTGTCATTATCATCATTACGCTCGTTCACGACATTCTTATTCCTGCTGGTCTTTTTGCGTATCTCGGTCATGTTCGTGGAGCAGAAGTGGACGTGCTCTTCATTGTGGCGCTTCTTACCATTCTTGGTATTTCGGTGAACGATACCATCGTGGTGTTTGACCGTATCCGCGAGAACCTCCGCATCAATATCGACAAGCATCGAAAAGAACCGTTTTCGGAAGTCGTGGCCCACTCTACAATGCAGACACTGGCTCGCTCGATAAATACATCCATGACAGTCATCATCGTGCTTCTCGTACTCTTCTTTGTAGGGCCAGTCGCAACAAAAGATTTCTCACTCACACTCATCGTGGGTATGATTGCAGGTACCTATTCATCTATCTTTCTTGCCTCTCCTCTCCTCGTACTCATCGGAAAGTATCAGAAAAACTAAAATAAAATGCTGATGTCAAGCATGTTGTTGCAACATAAAAAAAGTTTGATTTTCGTACTGCTATGTGTTTTTGGTTCGATTTTTATGCTTTCTTCTACTGCGCCCGGCGGTCTTAAAGAAGCGATAAAAACTTTTCTTTTTTTAGCTTCGTTTTTTCTTATTCCAAGTCTTATATTTCGTTTTGTATCAAAACGAGTTCTGAGGAAGATGGCGGTGCCACAAATTACTCACGAGAGTGTCACAACTGGTGAAAGTATTGAACCATCGAAAAAAAGAAAAAATATTATTTTGCTAGTGATGTTTCTTTTCATTCCAGCCTCAATCATGAGTATCTTCTTCGCTTCCGGAGGATTATTTTTCTTTTTTGATGCACCAACTCATGGACTTATAGATGAGTCATCGAGATGGGTTGCCATTTTACTTGTCATCATTTCTCCTGTTTTCCTTTTGGTTTCTTTTTTTAAACTTAAGAATGGCAGTTCACTAAAATGGGGATGGTTCGGCGTTGCTCCCATACTGTGTTTTTATGGTATGTTTTACATTGTTTCTTTTTTCATCTAGGCGCATGATGATCGGTATTACAGGAACAAATGGTAGCGGTAAAGGCACGGTCGTTGAGTATTTAGTATCCGAAAAAGGTTTTGCGCACTACTCAGTGCGCCATTTTCTTACCTCACAACTCGAAGAGGCAGGGCGGACTGTCGACCGCTCCGAAATGCGACTTCTCGCAAACGAGCTCCGCGCGACCAAAGATCCCGCATATATCATTCGCTCGCTGTATGAAAAAGCGCTTGCGGATGGGGTGGAAAATGCTGTCATAGAGTCTGTGCGCAACGTGAGGGAGGCAGAGTTTTTAAAGTCTGCAAAAGTATTTTTACTCGCCGTTGATGCAGACCAGCAGCTGCGATTCGCGCGCGTGCAGGAGCGACGCTCTGCGACCGACCAGGTAGACTTTCCTACATTTGTGCACCACGAAGAGCGAGAAATGAATCCTGAAGGTCCTCATGATATGGATATCCGCAGTGTCATGGCTCTGGCGGACGCAACGATTGTAAACGACAGCACGAGAGAATTGCTTCATTCTAAAGTAGAAGGAGCTATCGCACCTCTTTGTTCATAAAAACGAGAGGAATTCCTCTCGTTTTCATATTCATGAATGAATGCGCGTGCCTATGAAGGCTTTTCCTTCGATGCAGTTTGCAAGCTCCTGGAGCTTTGCACCGTTTATGATAGCCACTTCAATGTCGTGCGCTTCCGCTTCACGAGCCGCCACAGGGTCAAATGGGGAAGAGAGCCCTGGGTCCCACTCAGCAGGAATGAGCTTCCGAAAGTCGCTCCATGAAATGGTCTCGATTGGTGTTGCGGTAGAGTCCTTCTTTGGGTCTGCGGTATAGACGTGGTCGATGTTTGAAAGGTTGATGACTTTCGTAGCGCCGCGTCGATGTGCTATCTGCACGGCGCGGAGGTCTGTCGAAGCACCAGGGCGATAGCCTGCAGCGATAATGAGCGGCGTGTCTTTTTTGAGGTCGAGGATGTCGTCGGGGTTAGTAATCATCACCGGGTGCGCATGATCGCGGAAGATAGCGCGAAGGAGATGACCATTGAGACGCGTTGCATGAATACCAAGCCAATCGACGTCGTCTGGCGTGAGGTCGGCAACGGCGCGTGCTGCGTCCATGTATTTGCGCGCGGTCTTACCACCGCCAGCGATAATAACAAACGATCGACCATTATGGTCGATCTCTTTTTCAATAAGTGCTTTAAATGACGAAAGGAAGGTGGTGTCGATATCGCCAGGGACGATCATCGAGCCGCCAACGGAAATAATGATGGTTTCGTGTTGCATATCGGTGTTTATTTTAACATGTCCAGAGCTGAAAGGTTTCCGTTGACACAGGCAACTTTTAAGCGCATTCTGGGAGCAGTCAGTTTTTTGAAAGGATACAGCACTATGACAAGGTTATGGATTGTGGTCGGACCACTCTCAAGTCAACGCGTTCAACGGACTACGGTGCAACTTCAAACCCTTGGTATCGTGGGAAAGATCGATCGCACTGATCTTTGGAAAAAAAGACGTGATTTCTACTTTTGCAGCCAGTCTGACCGTGAGGTTTCGACAATTACAACAGTCGATTTGGAGGCAGATCAAGTTACTGGGCTGTATTGCTACAAGCTAAAGGAGACCGCATCTGACACGTATTGTGAGTTCATTTTGCATAACGGAGGAGAATTTTCTGGGGAACAGATCTTGGCGCTGGTGATGAATTTCGCAGTAAACGGGCCAGCTTTTCTCTGCGAAGATGCGAGAAACTTATTCTTTACAAAACGCTCCGTGTTTAACGTTGTAAAAAGTAATGTCGGGTGGAGTGTGTACGGCCTTTCAAGGGGTGCAAATGTGTGGTTCTCGAATGACTGTATTTACCGTGCGGTAAGTGCAGGCGCACCGCAGGTCAAAGACTTCGAAAACCCTCTGGAAACAGAACTTGCATGACAGAGCAAAACCCGATACAAAAGTGTCGGGTTTTTTATATAGCTTGACAGATATAATTATCTAACGTATTGTGCACCTCTTGTTCTTTTGAGAGGAGAATTAAATGTACGATTTCCCCGTGACCGTTGACCCACGCCTAGTCCAGGCATTCTTTGCCGAAAAAAGAGAATGCTACTTTCCAATGAACTTCTCTGTTTTTCTTGGCAATACTATTGCCAGTAAAAATGAGCTCGCCGACCAAGTGCTTTCTATCGATTCCGGCTGGGTACAAGCAACTCATGAAGCGCGTGTTGCACCGGTTATGTGGCTGCTCGCAAAAGATGTGCGATTGTCGCATATCAAACGGGCAGTCATTGTGACTGATGACACTTATGTTTGTTTCATCCGGGACACGCGTCCGGGGAAGTGCTATATGCACGCTGTGCCTCGGAAAGCCTCACCACTACGAGAAGATCATATGGTCTATCTCGGCTCGCGACATTAGCACTGCGCTAGCGCGTATGCGCCCCGTTTTGCGAAAGCAAAACGGGGCTTTTTTCATGCTTTTTAGGGCCTCAAAAAGCTCACCCTTGGGGCTTAAAAGAAGGCCAAGCTAGGCCACTTGACGACAAGCCCGAAACCCGTATAATAGGCGAGCTACATTCGAGTGAGTGAGGGTGGTGGAAACAACAAGCACTGATGCTTGTTTTTACATCATCGAGCGAGCGATGATCGCAAGCTCTAGCTTACTTTGTGGGTGGCTTTCTTTTCTCCCCGTTTATTGTCCACGAGACTTTAAACCTGAGCGAGAACTGAAATGATTTTTGACAACTGAATAGCACCAGCATTAATTCGAAACAAATTACGATGTGTTTTATGTGTAAACATAGAGCACATTGTCCTTAGGTAAGATCAGATGAGAAGCGCAGAGTGTGATTTATCACACAAAGCAAAATCTCGTCTTTAATTAGAGTTTGATC
>JAYVPP010000056.1:0-25075 GCA_043757305.1 Candidatus Kaiserbacteria bacterium | reverse complement strand
TGGAGTTGAGCGTTGCACCAGAAAATGAGAGGAGGCTGCCGGGAGTGATTGCGCTCTGTTTAGCATTAAACGTATTCCAATCTGAAGAGAGAAGAAGTCCGCGGTTGCTCGCACTTGCTGATGGAAGATTAAACGTGAACGTATTGCTTGATGTGGCGATCGAGAAGTCGGTGCCACTTGCGGTCGATGCAAACGTCTGAACTACAGCACCCCCTTGTCCGTTTATGGAGAGGACACCTCCGCCACCGAGACATGTGCCGTTTATAGAAAAACATCCGGTTGTAAGATCAATACCGCTCGCAAATATGGAAGTTGCAGCTCCCGTCACGACAAGCCCTGCGAGTGTGGGTGTGGTGGTACCCACCACCTTTCCACTGCCGTCAGTTGCAAGAAGTGTGCTTGTGCCAATGTCCGTCAAGACCACGCCACTCAAAGAGGGGTTGGTATTGAATACAATATTGCCAGTGCCAGTTTCATCCTGAATGAGGGAGCGCAATGACGCAGAGCTTGAAATATCCGTCCCGCTTACTTTTCCACTGAGACGGTCGAGAGTATTGCCGTTGATACAACCGTATGTATTGTCACCCGCGGGTGCGCAGGTGAGCTTGCCGCCCACTATCTGCAGACCCTTGCCAGTAAGTGAGGCAACGTAGTCGCTCCCCACTCCCAGAACGTCAGCATAAACGAAATGCTTTTTAGAAAAGAGTTCTTGAAGGGTGAGCGGGTTTTTTGTTTGTCCTGCGACAGTCTTTGTAATCGACTCGATAAAACGTGGGGCGGTGACGGTATATGCGCCGAGGACTTGTCCGCTCTCCGCAGGGGCCGCACCTTCTAAAGCAGAGCTCGAATCCTCATTATTTCCCGTGATGACCACGCCACCTGTAGCCATTTGGATCGGTGTTTCTGCATCAGTGCCAAGTGTAAACGTATGCGCATCTCGGTAGACTGTGGCAACTCCTGCAGACACACAGAAAACGAGTCCCACTATAAAAACTCGCGTCTTCATATCCATGCCCTCATTCTACCAACAAATGGCTCAATTTCCCTCTAGAAAACGGGGACAAGACCGCGCATTTTTACCATCGTAAAAAATCGACAGAAACTGATTTTGTGGTATATTTTCGGGGCACTTCAAATACGGAAGTTTTTGAATGGTAACCGCCCTTTCGGCGGTATGTACAAAAGAATATCCGCCCTGACGTGCTTCGCACGGCTGGCGGTGTCAGTACAACACCCCGCCCTGTAAGCAAGGCTTCCAGGCGGTTCATTCGGACGATATAGAAAAACTTGTTTTTCTACTCATCCTCACTTCCGCCCTGACGTGCTTCGCACGGCTGGCGGTTCATTCGGACAAAATGAAAAAGTAAACTTTTTCATCCGTCCTCATTCCCGCCCGTAGCTCAGTCGGTAGAGCGGCTCCCTTTTAAGGAGATGGTCGCAGGTTCGATTCCTGCCGGGCGGACAAGAAGGCCCCAAATGTCGAATTCTCATGTCAGAATTTCGCGTAAACTCGTGCTAATAACGGAAACAGCCTCCTAAAATAAAAAGCCACCCAGATTTTTGGGCGGCTTAAGCTATGTGCCTATAAGACTAGAAAGTTAAGTTGAAGCTGCATTAGGCAGAGACCCATAGCTGTTACTCCAAATGCAACGCATTGAATACAGCAACTCCTTCCGGAAAGACTATATGCACACATCGAACACGCTGCCGAGATGAAGAAGTTGCTTAATGCTACTGATATTTTGATTCAAAATAAGTCACTTCTTGAACTTTTCTTCATTCTTAATGACCGCCAGTAGGCAGCGAACCACGTCTTATTTTGATATTTTTCGCTCAAAAATCCACATTACTCCCAGATATATTCCAACTGGCACCACTGCGGAAAGTATGTCTCGGAACCATGAACCAAACGTCAGATTGGAAATTATCGAATATAGTTGCCATGCGACCAAAGGACCGAGCAACAATACCCACACAATCCATAGAATTGTCATTCTAGTGAATTTCATCTATGGATCATATCATGGACAGGAGGAGTTCGTTTTATGGGGAAGCGATTCATAACTCAGCGGACGGGTTTTTTGGCATTTGTATGCGCAATGATTTGGACTAGTGTTGCATATTCTGAAGACGGTCAAGTGATAAGAGTCGGCAGAGATATTGTCTTCAAGGGAAACATTGTGAAGGTGGTGAAAGTCGCTGGAAAGATATCGCGAGTAAAATGCGGTGTGTTCACTCTGTACCATGTCTTTGAGCGCCGAAGACAGATTTGTACCGATTGGCGATTGGGCGGTAATTGTCTCATACCTGGCTACGCACAAACCGTGGGCAACACAAACTGTCCGAGGTTTTGCAATAACCCACAATGGGAATACGGTGGCACTTTTAAAGAATTTGCCGGGGAGATCATAAAGGACTGTACGCCATTGGGCTTATTGGAATGATTGACCGTTAAAACATATGAAAAAAGAATAGAAAAGCAGTCAGAGATCAGTCCAGAACTTGAACGGTACACAGTGAGTGGGCAAGTAGGGTTTTTAGTATGGCCTATAGGGTTGTGTTGTATTTAGAGTAATACGACGACAGTCCATTCTGTGAGTTTACAGAAACCAACACGAACAGACATGATATAGTTTTCGAAACTCTCTATGTCTGCCGAAAACAATCATGCATTCATCGATGCACAGAATCTTTTCATGGGTCTCAAAGACCTCGGGTGGTCAGTGGATGTGTATCGATTTCGAACGTATCTCACTGACAAATACCATGTCACTAAAGCATACTGGTTCATCGGCTTCCTACCTGAAAATCAGAAGTTCTATGATCTTCTTCAGGACGCAGGATTCCATGTGGTCTTCAAGGAGGTATCCAAAGGGAGTGATGGGAAGCCTAAAGGAAATGTTGATGTACACCTCACCCTCTATGCTGTCTCAACACTTGCAACTTATGACAATGCGCTGTTGGTGACAAGTGATGGTGACTTTGCAGTATTGGTGAGTCATCTCAAGGATGCACGAAAGCTCAAAGCAGTTCTTTCAACGAGTACCACAAAGACCTCATTCCTGCTTAAGCGCGCCGTAGGGACTGATGGATCGCTGCAGTTTCTCAATGTGCTGAAGGATAAAATTGGAAGGAAATCGTAACTAAAAAGAGCGTCCTCCTCGGGATGAACCCTTTGGCGAACGCCCTCGGTAGTGATTAGCTTCTATTGTATGCTCTTGCTGTTTTTTTGCAAGTAGACGAGGAAGGTTGCACTGAAGTGTTTTGCCACACCTCTGAATTCGTCGAGTGTGAGAAGCATGCTCATGATGATCCTGATTGTCTCAATCATCGCTGACTTTTTTGTCCGAGGTCTGTTCGGAGTGAACGGATGGAGCGTGAAAATTCTTGGCCTTGGCTGAAGTCGGAATAGTGCTTTCAACAGATCGAGGCTCGTGTAGTTCACAAACATCTTCCGATGTCGCAATGGCTACTAGCAGCTCAAATTGCTGATTGAGCAGGTCGGGACTGCTTCGAGAATCGGCAGCGTCATGTGGACACGATGAAAAACAGCACTTGCGTGCTGTTTTTGTTTACTTGTCCGAGCCGCAGCGATGTCGCCTTGCGACCGCGAGGTGGGATCGCGGAAATTTCTGAAAGAAATTATCTGTGACGGCAATCTATTGCAGTATCACTCCTTCTATATCGACAGCACCCACTGCTCCAGCGTGAGGTTGATGTCACTGCCGAGATGGCCTTTGTGGTAGACAGTGAGAAGTCGTTCAGACAGCGTTTGTAGTTCTTCAGTTGTAAACTTCGCTGCGGCTCGTTTTGCTTTGTTGTATGGAAAATCTTTCATATCTGCGTCTGCTGCAGTCGTGGTTATCTTGGCGAGACGCAGACTTTTGAGCTGCCAAAAAAGTGTGCCAATGATCTCTTCTGGTGTCAGACCTTCTTGCTGTGCTCGCAGAAGCAACATCCAGAGAGTCTTTTTGTCTTTTGCCGCAAGTGCATCTGCAAGAGCAAAAGCATTGAAACGGGTTGCAGCTCCGTCTTTGCTTAGTACTATTTTTTCTGCATGCTCCGCAAATACTTTCGCAGCATCTGCAAGTAGCTTTTTTTCGATAACCACAAACGTATGGGGTGATGACGCAAGGAGCGGAAGTGCCGTGAATAGCTCTGCAAATGCCTCTTCGTTTTCAGAAAGTGTATCGAGCACGATACACTCCGTTCCACCAAAAAGAGACGCACCCTGCGCGGAAGCTGCGAGCTCGCCCGCTTGGTACGCATCACTCGACACTGTGCGAACCGATTTCCCCTTCTCTTCTTCGCTTAAAACATACTCTCGCGCATGTGAGCGCGTTTCGACGGTATTGTTTCCTGAAAATACAACGAGCATATTAGATGCGTTTGAGTTCTCCCCAATTTTTGCCAACCGCTGCTTCTGTAATAATCGGCACGTGCGCAACTTCTTTTGTCAGCACATCCTCCATGATGCGTTTGAGTACTGGCACGACATCAGACACGGTGTCATTTTTTACTTCAAAGAGAAGTTCGTCATGCACTTGCAGAAGCATCGATACTTTTCCCTGCCATTTTTTTTCTTCGAGCTCGCGCGCGATACGTACCATCGCGATGCGAATGATATCTGCCTGAGTGCCTTGTATTGGCGCGTTGATAGCCATACGCTCAGCGCTTGCCTTGATGTACGGAATAGTCGACTTGATGCCAGGAAAATGTCGGCGTCGACCAAAGTATGTTTCTGTATAGCCGTGTTTTCTGGCATACGCTTTTGTTTCTTCGAGATACTCCGCAAGGCGTGTAAAGGTCTGAAAATACGCAGTGAGAAATGCGTCGGCGTCGGCGCGCGACGTGCCTTCGCCGAGGTTTTGACGGAGCGCGTTTACACCCATACCATAGAGAATGCCGAAGTTTATGACCTTCGCGCGTCGGCGCATGTCACTCGTCACTTCTTTTTCTGATACACCAAACACTTGTGCAGCGACCGCTGTGTGCACGTCTTGTCCTTCGTTAAAAATCTCCGTGAGCTTGCTGTCGCCTGACAGCATCGCAGCAAGACGAAGCTCGATCTGGGAATAGTCGATGGAAAGAATCGACATTCCCTCGCCCGCAACAAATGCGCGGCGAATGAGCTTTCCTTCCTCGGTCTTGACCGGAATATTCTGAAGGCTTGGGTTGGTCGTCGCCATGCGACCAGTCACTGCGCCCGACTGCAAAAAGGTAGTGTGGATGCGCTTATCGTCGCCCCGCGCATGCGGTAAACTATCGACATACGTCGACACAAGCTTCTGAAGCTCGCGGTAGCGCAAAATGTCGTCAATGATTGGGTGCTCGCCTCGCATTTTCTCGAGCTCAGACTCCTTGGTTGTTCTCTGCCCTGTTGCTGTGCGCTTTTGTTTCGAACCGCCAAGCGCGAGCGTATCGAACAGTACTTCACCAAGCTGTTTTGGGGAATTAATATTGAAAGCAGAACCCGCATGTGTATGAATGGACGTTTCAAGTGCATCTTGCTCTGTGTGAAATACTTTTGAAAGTGTCGCGAGATACGCAGTGTCAAGAAGAATGCCAGTCGCAGACATTTTTTTGAGCACATCGCGAAGTGGCAGCTCAATGTCCGTATATATTTCTTTGAGTCGTCCTGTTTTTTCAAGTGTTTCAAAAATGAGGTCCCGTGTTGCAGCAAAACCTTCTTTCTTTTCTTGCCTTCCGTACTCCAGAATGTCGCTTTTGCCAGCACTCGTGATATCCGACTCAATGAGCCAGAGCGCGATTGCAGTTTTTTCTACCTTCTCTTCTGCAACAATTTCCTCGGGCACTGTATTCGCTTCACCTTCAGTACCATCTGCGTCCTCGGCACCAAAGAGCGTCTTGATGCGCTCACGAAGTGTCCGGAAGCCGAGCTCGCTAAAGAGCATGAGTGTCTGCTCGACGTCTATATTGTCTTTCCAGGTTTTCTCTGGAAGCGCAAAGGTGATGGGCGCATCTTTGTGAATGGTTGCAAGTGCTTTGGAAAAAAGCGCTTCTTCTTCGCCTGCTTCAAGAAGACCGATGATGCGTTCGCGAATACCAGCGGCAAGAAACGATTCACGATTTTTCTTGAGCTTTGTATATATCTCCTCAATGCTACCAAACTTCAAGATGAGGTCAGTCGCTGTTTTTTCTCCAATGCCTTTGATACCAGGAATGTTGTCAGACGGGTCGCCACGAA
The DNA here is from genome assembly GCA_043757305.1 of Candidatus Kaiserbacteria bacterium. GTDB lineage: Bacteria > Patescibacteriota > Minisyncoccia > Phycocordibacterales > UBA918 > JAYQPD01. The sequence continues at coordinate 18,867 of JAYVPP010000056.1, read as the reverse complement.
GACCTTTGTAGTCGACGACGCGCTCCGGACCAAAGCCGTAGCGCTCTTTTACCGAGCGCTCGTCGTAGAGCACGGTGTCTTTAATCCCCTTCCGAAGGGTGTACACCTGCACTTTTTTTCCATCGACGAGCTGGAGTGTGTCCATGTCACCCGATGCAATGATGACATCGACATCGCCTTTTGCACGCACCGCAATAGTGCCGAGCATGTCATCTGCTTCAAAGCCCGGCATGTCATACATCGGAATACCGAGTGCGAGAAAAATATCGCGCACGCGCACGATCTGAGACACCAGCGCATCGTCTGTTTTTTCGCGCGTACCTTTGTATGCTTCAAATGCTTCATGTCGGTGTGTCGGTCCCGGAAGGTCAAGACACGCCGCGATGTAGTCGGGCTTTAGGTCATCTATAAGAGCAAGGATCATGGCGACGAGGCCGTAGAGCGCGCCAGTCGGCTCGCCTTTTGGCGACACAAAGTCCGGGAGTGCATGGTACGCGCGGTGAAGAATGGCGTGCGTGTCGAGCAGCACGAGACGCTTGCGTTCCTCTTTTGGCGCGCTTGTTTTTTTTGTGCTGGTTTTTGGAGTTGTGGCTATTTTTTTTGTCATATGTCGCCTTTTACAATTTCAAAATTTCTTCCGCCATCGTCAGCAACCGTTCCGTGAATATGGATCGTACTGTCGTTCGTATACGTTGGCACTTTTTCAGGCCATTCAACGATCACAAGGTTCGCTCTGTCTGCAAGCAGATCGCGAATGTGGAGCACGTCGAGCTCTGCTTCGTCTTCGATACGATATGCATCGATGTGCACGAGCGTTTTGAAGCGACTTCCAGAAACTGCGTACTGCTTCATCACCACAAAAGTGGGACTCGTGACAGTTTCGGTAACGCCAAGCTCGCGTGCAATTGCTTGTACCAACGTCGTTTTTCCTGCACCTAAATCACCTGAGAGTGCGATATGTCCTGGCTCCTTTGAAACTTCAAGAGAAGCAGTGATGCGTTTTGCAAGCAGCACAACATCAGCTACCGTACCTGCATGAAATACTTCCATAGCAGGCATTGTACCACTCTTACAATGGCATAACAGGGGCATAAAAATCACTCTATTTCTGTAGAAAAATAGGTTTCTGCATCATGTGTCGTGCTACCATTGAGCCATATGGCGCACTTTGACGATACTAGGCTCGGCGACAAGCTCTCGGAGCTCAAGCGCCACGAGGAAGAAACGCTCATGAGCGCGCTTGCACAAAAGTATGGTCAGAGTTATATAGACCTGAAGGGCACAACCATTAACACTGAGGCGCTTCGCATAGTTCAAGAAGACATTGCGCGTCTTGCTGAGGTCGCTATCTTTGAGCGTGCAGGCTCACGCATTTCAGTAGCGCTCCGCAACCCCAATAAAACACACACGAAAGAAGTGCTTGACGCACTCAAAGCACAAGGTCTCGCAGTATCTGTCTTTATTTGTTCCGAGACGAGCCTCATCTATGCATGGGCGCGCTATCACGACATCAAACAAACGGAGGCAAGTGAAAAGGGTGTCATGTCATTTGTTGAAAAACAGGTCGATGAGATCTCAAGCCGAACAAAAACACTTGCCGACGTTGGTACGCGCATCGGTGCACTTTCGGGCAGCGACCATGCGCACCAAGTGTCTGAGATCCTCGAGGTTATCCTAGGAAGTGCCATCGCGCTTCATGCCTCTGACGTTCATATTGAACCAGAGGAAAGTGTCGTACGACTCCGCTTCCGTCTCGACGGCGTACTCGTCGATGTATTCGATATTCCAAAACCACTCTATGAGCTTCTTCGTTCACGTCTCAAACTCCTCTCGGGATTGAAGCTTAACAAAAGTGATATCGCGCAAGACGGCCGCTTTACCATTGCGCACGACGGCAAACAGCTCGATATTCGTTCGTCCATCATTCCCGGAGGTTTTGGCGAATCCATCGTCATGCGTTTGCTCGACCCGAGCTCAGCCATCAAAGGTATAGAGGATCTTGGCTTTAACCCTGTTCTCAAAGCAGTGGTAGAAGACGAAGTAAAGCGCCCAAACGGCATGATCATCACCACTGGTCCTACTGGCTCGGGAAAAACTACCGCACTTTATGCACTCCTTCGACACATCCATACACCTGAAGTAAAAATCATTACACTTGAAGACCCGATCGAATATAAAATCGAGGGCATCGTACAAACACAAGTGGGTGAACACTATCATTTCGCAGAGGGCCTTCGTGCAATACTTCGCCAAGATCCTGATGTCATTCTCGTCGGAGAAATCCGCGACCGCGAAGTTGCAGAGACCGCGCTCCACGCTGCGCTCACCGGCCACCTTGTGCTCTCGACGCTTCACACCAACAGTGCCGCTGGTGCATTTCCTCGCCTCCTCGACCTCGGTATTGATCGCGAAATGATAGGAAGCGCCGTCAACCTCATCATTGGGCAGCGCCTCATTCGTGTGCTGTGTAACACGTGCAAAAAAGCACGACCAGTCCATGACGACGAGCTTACGCTTATGAATACACTACTAGGAAATACGACATATGTTTCAGCGCCAACGAGTGCGACAGTTGTGTACGATGCGGTCGGATGCAATGTGTGTAACGGTACCGGTTTCCGTGGACGCGCAGGTGTCTATGAAGGTATTCGAGTGACGAAAGAGATTTCGGACATTGTTATTTCGGATGCTCGTGATGCCTCCATCGAGGCTATCGCCCTCTCACAGCACATCCCTACTATGCAGCAAGATGGTGTATTTAAAGTGCTCTCTGGAGACACCTCGCTTGACGAGCTTGCTCGTGTCGTCGACTTGCGAGTCTCCTAAAATTATCGTCTATATTTACGAACAGAGATTTTGCGTGGTCAAGAGTGCACAAAAAAAACGCTGTGCTATAGTCCAAAGCACAGCGTTCTTTTCATATCCAACATATAACTCTCGGAACAAACCTTCTCTTGTATGAAAAGTGATTGTTTTGCCAAGGTATGCCCCAGTGGCACTACCGAAGTAGAGGACCAAAACACCCCCGCGAACCAACCAATGTTGTTCCGAGAGTTATCGGCTGGATATTCTTTTTTCGATGAAACGAGGCCCGAGCGAGCCTTGCGTGAAATACCCTCGTCTGCTGCTATAATGGGTATGCGAACTAACAATGCTATATTAGCATAGAATATATTTTATGTCAAGCACTCCCCCTTCATCTTCGCCCGAACCCGTCTCAAGTGAGGTTTTTGCCTATACCCACGGAGGTCATGGCTCACTCGACCAAACCCTTCGTCCGAAGACCTGGGAGGAGTACGTAGGACAGGAAAAAACGAAGGAAAACCTCCGTATTTTGCTCACTGCAGCGCGTGAGCGCGGTCATGCTCCCGAGCATATTTTGCTCTATGGGCCACCAGGTTTGGGCAAGACGACGCTTGCAAACCTCATAGCTCAGACCCTCGGCACCAACATGCGCACGACGTCTGGTCCAGCTATCGAGCGTGTTGGCGACCTCGCCTCTATCCTCACAAACCTCTCTCCTGGCGATGTGCTTTTTATCGACGAAATACACCGCCTTTCGAAGGCCGTGGACGAAGTCCTCTACCCTGCGATGGAGTCTGGCGTTCTCGATCTTATCATCGGCAAAGGTCCCTCAGCACGCACCGTGCAGCTCGACCTCCCTCCGTTTACACTCGTGGCTGCCACCACACGCATCGCAATGCTTTCAGCGCCACTCCGCTCACGTTTTTCTGGTGGTACCTTCCGCCTGGAGTATTACAGTGATGAAGAGATCGTCACGATTCTTTCGCGCTCTGCAAAGGTGCTCGGCATCAAAGCGTCAACCGACGCATTCCGTGCCATCGCCAAGCGTGCGCGTGCTACGCCGCGCACGGCCAACTACCTCCTCAAACGCTGCCGTGACCTAGCACAGCTCGAAGGTGGCGATATCGATGCAAACATTATCTCAAAAACATTTACACTGCTCGATATCGACGAACGCGGTCTTCATGCACTCGACCGCCAGCTCTTGCGGCTCATCATCGAAAAGTATCGCGGTGGTCCGGTGGGTCTTAACACTCTCGCGGCCGCGCTCTCAGAAGAACAAGCAACCATCGAAGACGTTATTGAGCCACACCTCCTCCGCCAAGGCCTCATCGAGCGCACACCGCGCGGCCGCACCGCCACCCAGGACGCCTACGAACATTTAGGGAAATGATTGATTTTTTGATTCAAAAATTTCAAGCCGGAGTTGGCTCCTTGGAAGCGTCTTTTATAACGGCTACGTTCGTTTTCCTTGCATGGCTACTAAAGTCGGGCTATGAAAAATATATTATTGAAAGGAAAAATATTTCTAAGTTACAGATTATAACTGCAACTAATCAAACTTATCTTGTTGAATCAAAGCGTTTTATCTCTGCGCTAATCACCTCTTTAGAAAAAGGAGAACTTTGGGCCAACTGGATAGAAGAACTAGACCTAGTTGATGAAAAAATTATAGAAACAATATCTAATATAGAGTTGCTTAATAGAACTATTAAGCTCAATATCTGGTTTAACCGTTATAATGGAAATATTGTTCACTTGTGGTCTTTGTACACAGATTTTCGAAAATTACCCTTGTCTGAGAAAAGTAATGCAGTAGAAGCAATCAAGAAAGGCTGGGTGGACTTCAGAACTGATATCTCTATGATGGAAGAATGCACGTTTGATTATATGGCATATATTCGCTGTTTAGGTATGCAAAAGACAAACTTTCTATTGTCCCCTTTATACTCAAATATATATCTACTGATTTCTCAGAGTTATCCCAGGATAAACAGGGTCGCAATTGATAAAGAGAAATTAAGAATTTTAAGAGAAATTGAAGATAAATAAAATTAATTTATGTCAGGTCATAATAAATGGTCAAAGATTAAACGAAAGAAGGGTGCGCTGGATTCCGAGCGGAGCAAGATTTTTTCAAAGCATGCGAGCCTCATCGCCACTGAAGTAAAGCGAGCGGGTGGCAATAGCGATGCATCGACGGTGCGTGCTGCTGTCGAGCGCGCTAAGGCAGACTCGATGCCAGGAGAAAATATCGAACGTGCGCTTCAAAAAGGAAAAGGAACGGAAGCAGCAATGACCGACGTCACCTTTGAGGCGTTTGGCCCTGGTGGTGTGGCGCTCGTCATTACGGGACTAACCGACAACAACAACCGCACAAGTCAGGAGATCCGACATATCTTTACGAAAGAAGGCTACGCGCTTGGTACCCCCGGCAGCGCATCATGGGCGTTTGTAAAAAAAGATGGCCGATACATTCCTACTATGCCGATGGCGCTCGGCGACGAAGATGGCGAGAAGCTCGCAAATCTTATTGAGGCTATTGAAGACAACGACGACGTGCAGGATGTGTTTACGTCTGCAGACGAGGTGGAATAAATAATAGAGTCTCAAGTAAAAAACCTCCACATATTTTGTGGAGGTTTTGTTTTTGCTAGAGAAATGACTTCGCCTTGTCTACTGCGACAGCTACAATAACACCAATGACACTACTAGAGCTGAAGGTCTGGCGGATCTTATTTTGGGGAAGCGTTTTCACCAAAGAAGTATTGTGTGGGTTTTGTGAGTCAAAGAGGCGCAGTGAGAGGTTGGGGTACTCTCCCTGCGATGTGTTAACCACCACATGAGCCCCTCGTCTGAGTTGCTCCCTGCTTGGTACGTCCAGCTTTTGCGCAATGAGTACGCTGCCAATCTGATAGAATTGCGCGTACTGCAGAATCGAGCTGCCCCGCACAATTACGCCGAAGTGTGACCTGTGGTCCAAAGCCTTGCCCTGAGCCGACCGGATAGTAGTAACCGCTGAAAACCGATAAAAATCGAGAGAAAGATCTAGTACGTTGGACATCTAAGCCTCCTTTTGCTGTGTGCACTGTGCCACAGGCAGTCAAAAAGAACAAGCGCGGTTAAGGAAGCCTCGGGCAGTGATTTTAAACCCAGACCTACCCCCACCTTTTAAAATCACTGCCCGACGCTTCCACTTCACGATATACTCTTTTTATGCGAGTAATAGGAATTGACCCTGGATACGACCGCCTTGGTGTTGCCATACTTGAAGGCGATGTACATTCGCAGCGTCTGATTTTTTCGACATGTATCACCACAGACAAAAAAGCATCTATCCCGAAGCGACTTCTCGAGGCTGGTGAAGCGCTCGCAAAGATTGTGACAGAATATGCGCCTACACGGCTCGGGATCGAAACACTCTTCTTTAACAAAAATGTGAAGACGGCACTGAATGTCGCGGAAGCACGCGGCGTCATACTCTACGTCTGCCAAGCGCACGATGTGTCGGTCTTTGAATATAGCCCGCAGGCCATCAAGATAGCTGTGACTGGTCATGGAGCGAGCAAGAAGGAGCAGGTGGAAGATATGCTCCGTCGTTTAGTTCAAAATATCCCCGCATCCGCACTTGATGACGAGTACGACGCCATTGCTGCTGCAATCACCTGCTTGGTTAGTGAAAAAAGCTAAACTCGGCAGCGTAAGACTGGGCTGTCCTGGCGTGACATATTTTGAACCTTCGTGGGACCCAATGCCCATAGTAGCAACACGAACGTCCGAGCGGGTGAAAAATATGTCACGCCAGGACAGTTGCGAAGTTATCCCCTCTTCGATTTGCACAAAGAGTGTACCTTTGGTACAACAGTCACGTAGCAGAAAATAATCTATACCATGACCCACATGACCTTTCGTGATGACGAAGAAGAAAAAGAAGACGAAGATGCAGCTATTGCTGACGACGCACTCGATGAGATCGGGGACGATTCGGCAGTGGACGATGGTCTTGATACAGAGCTCGCGCTCGCTCCGGCTGCCGACGAAGATGACGAGGATGAAAAAATTGTTGACTTCGATCGCCACGACGATATAGACCCTATCTAACAAAAATCCTCGCATATGCGAGGATTTTTGTTAGATATTTTTGACTATCCAAGAACAATTTTTACAAACCGTCGTTTTCCAACTTTCAATACCGACTCTCCTTTGACAATGTCTGCGATTGCAGAAATTTTTTCTCCTGACTCTGCGTGGCGCACGCCACCAGCCTGAAGCAGACGAGTGAGCTCAGTCTTTGAGGCTACGATACCTGCTTTCACGAGCGCATCTGGAACAGCTCTAGCCTCACCCACTTTCACAACCGCAACATCGTCGGGAATACTTTTTTCTTGAAAGGTTGCAACAAATGTCGCTTCTGCACTTTGTGCTTCCTTTTCACCATGGTACATACGCACAATTTCTCGGGCGAGGCGCATTTTTGCATCACGAGGGTTCATGCCTGCCGCGAGAGATCGCTCAATTCCCTCCACCTCCGAAAGTGGCACGCGTGTGACTACACTGAAGTAGGTCACGATCTCGCTGTCTGCCATACTCATCACCTTTCCGTACATGTCGGGTGCTGGCGTCTCGAGGTTGATCACATTACCCCACGACGAGCTCATTTTGCGCCCGTCGAGCCCATTGATGAGTGGATTCAACATAACGTTTTGAGGCTCTTGTCCGTATTTTTCCTGAAGCGGACGTCCGGCAAGGACATTAAACTTTTGGTCAGTGCCGCCGAGCTCAACGTCTGCTTTAATAGCCACACTGTCATAGCCCTGCATGAGTGGATAGAGCACTTCACGAAGTGAAACACGACTTCCTTTTTCAAGACGTTTTGCAATATTTTCACGCGAGATGAAGTCTGCGACGGAGAAAACATCTGCATGTGCGCCGATGTCAGCGTACTTAAGCTTTGAGAGCCATGCGGAGTTATAGTGGAGCTCAGCTTTTTTTGTATCGATAATCTTTGCGACCTGTTTGAAATAGCTTTTTTTATTTTGGTCGATGGTTTTTTTGTCGAGCATTGGTCGTTCACTCTCTTTGTCGGAGGTGTCTCCGATTTGTCCAGTGAAGTCACCCACTATGAGTACCACCTGGTGGCCCAGCTCTTCGAAATCGCGGAGCTTGAGGAGCGGTATTGAGCGACCAATGTGAATATGGGGGCTCGTCGGGTCAATGCCAAGCTTCACTCGCAGACGCTTGCCGCTCATGAGTTTCTTTTTTAGGTCGTCTCGGACAATAACCTCGGAGACACCGCGTGAGAGGAGTTCGTCGATTTTTTGCTCGTCGACAATGACTTTTTTCATATATAGGGACACTTTAGCATATTTATAAAGGGGCTTGCATGTCTCCTCTACACCTTCGTGATACTATGAACACTATCGACTCATTGTTGTATATAAACCATTCTATGCGTAGTTTTCTCCGACATCACCTGAAAGAAATCCTCATTGATATCTTCATAGGCCTTGTGGCCGTTGGGTTTATTGGTGCCGGTATCCTCATGATGTGGGTGTCGACCCTTCAGATACCTGACCTTTCGTCGTTTGACCAGCGCCGCGTACTTCAGTCTACAAAAATCTATGACCGTACTGGACAAATTCTCCTCTACGACCTCCATCAAGACGTCCGCCGTTCGGTGGTGCCCTACGAAAATATCTCGCGCAACATAAAAAACGCTACGGTTGCTATTGAAGACGACACGTTTTTTGAGCACATCGGTATCCGTCCACTTTCTATTCTGCGAGCTGCCCTTGCCAATCTCTCAGGGGGGGATTTTCATGGCCAGGGTGGCTCGACTATTACACAGCAGGTCATCAAAAACTCACTTCTCATGCACGACAAGACGCTTACTCGAAAAATAAAAGAGGCAATTCTTGCCATCAAGCTCGAGCGTCAACTAACAAAAGAAGAAATCCTTGGACACTACCTAAATGAGTCGCCCTACGGCGGCACGCTCTATGGCGTAGAAGAGGCCACTCAATCATTTTTTGGAAAGAGTGCAGCGGATGTCACCATCGCTGAAGCTGCGTATATCTCAGCACTACCGCAAGCACCCACGTACCTCTCTCCATACGGCGAACACCGCAACGATCTAGAAAATCGAAAAAACCTCGTGCTCATACAAATGAAAAAGCATAATTTCATTACGAGTGATGAGTACGAGCAGGCACGCAAAGAAGTCGTGGCGTTTAGACCACAGTCTGCGACCGGCATTCGCGCGCCACACTTTGTATTTTTTATTCGTGATTACCTTGCACAAAAATATGGTGAGGAGTCGCTTGGTGAGCGGGGCTTTAAGGTCATCTCGACCCTCGACTATCCACTCGAGGAAAAAGCGGAGGAAGTAGCAAAGAAATGGGCACTCAAAAATAAAATCACCTTTGATGCAGAAAATGCGGCTATTGTCGCGACCGACCCTCAGACAGGCCAGATACTCACCATGGTTGGTTCGCGTGATTATTTTGACAAAGCTATCGACGGTAATTTCAATATTGCGGTTGCAACGCGCCAGCCTGGCTCGTCGTTCAAACCATTTGTGTACGCAGCAGCGTTTAAGATTGGATATACACCAGATACGGTTATCTTTGACCTCAAGACTGAGTTTTCTACTGCTTGCGCTGTCGACAACCTCACGACAGCTGACAATTGTTATGCCCCAGTAAACTACGATGCGAAATTCCGCGGCCCCATGAAGCTTCGCGATGCACTTGCACAGTCGATCAACGTCCCCGCAGTGAAGCTGCTCTATCTCGTAGGTGTCGATAATGCGATAAAGTTTGCGCGCGACCTCGGCATCTCAACCCTCACCGACAAAGCCCACTATGGTCTCACGCTCGTACTCGGTGGTGGTGAGGTGAAGCTGCTCGACATGGTAGGTGCGTACGGTGTGTTTGGCGATGAAGGAAAAAAGCACGACATCACCGGTATTCTCCGTATTGAAGATGCGCAAGGAAAGGTTGTAGAAGAGTATAAAGATAATTCAACACAAATTATTGACCCTCAGGTTGCTCGACAGATATCAGGCGTCCTGTCGGACAATGCTGCGCGTGCGCCTTCGTATGGGTGGAATTCTCCTCTCCATTTTGAAGGTAAGGATGTCGCCGCAAAAACAGGCACCACCAACGACTACCGAGACACGTGGATCATTGGCTATACACCAACACTTGCAGTGGGGGCATGGGCAGGAAACAACAATAATCACTCGATGGCTCATCAGGTAGCTGGTTTCATTGTGTCTCCGATGTGGCGTGAGTTTATGGATTTTGCGCTCACGAAACGCCCTGACAAAAAGTTCACTGAGCCCGACCCATTGCCATCTGATATCAAGCCCGTGCTTCGTGGTATCTGGTACGCACAGGGTAGCGTGGGTGATGGCAGCAGCACTGTCGACCTGGGTGGAGCACTTGGTTCTGCCCACGATATTTTGCAGTACGTGATCAAAGATGATCCTCGAGGACCATACCCAAACAATCCTGCAAGTGATCCACAGTATAAGTACTGGGAATACCCTGTCACACTTTGGAAGCAGTCGTTGATACCTCTTGCAGGTAGCACCACTCCCCTCAGCACTCCAAACGAGACAGCGTCGACAACAAATTAAATAATATCAAGTGGAATATCTTTGTCGTTTAGTGTAGTGCGTGCTTGGCGAAGCACAGCATCTTTACGCAGCAACATCTCCATCTTACGCGGCCCCATTGCCCGTATGGTAAGTGTGCGTGTACTTGGAGTATATGCGAGGTCGCGATCAGAAACCTTAAGGCCCACAGCTTCATAGGCAGCAACTATTTCATTTATCACCGTCTTCTGCGGAGCTCGTAGCCGCTGTTTGTATGCCTCGAGAATACCGCGGATATCAAGTGCCATAGACTATTTATTCATTGGCATCACCAGGTACCGGAAACGTTCATCAGAAACACCTTTCATAACAAGTGGTCGCCCAATACCTGCAAAGGAACAAAGCACACTGTCTGAAGAAAAATGCGACAACGCCTCGCTTAAGTAGTGCTGATTGAAGCTGAGCGTGAGGTCTGCACCATCACCCTCGATGCGCACAACATCTTCTGCGCGACCAGAGTCTAGGTTCTCTGCACGAAGTGTAAGGGAATGTGTGGAAGGCTTCACATCAGCAGCAATTTGCATAAATTTATTTGCAAAAATTGTTACAGAGCGCAAGCCTCGCTCCAGATCTTTCAAAAGGAGTGTTGCGTGGGTTTGATACTCTTTGGGAATAATTTGCTCGTAATCAGGAAAATTGCCCTCTATGAGACGCGACACGAGATATACACCACTTGGGAACGAGAGCGCAATTTGGTTTTCTGTAATCGTAAGTGTTGGTGATTCCTCAATACTTTCAAGTGTTCGGGCTATTTCGAGAGCGTTTTTTTGTGGTACTAAAATCGAATGAGCGAGTGTAAACGATATCATTGGTACCTGACATTCTGCCAACCGAAAAGAGTCTGTTGCGACCAAGGTGAGTGTATGAGCTTTCTTTTGGTACATATATACAGCACAGAGCTCTGGTTTAATAGACGACTGTGATGCAGCGAATACGACACTCTTGATACCATTTGCAAAAAGTTTACCGTCGATGCGCACTCCCTCGCCAGTAATGTAATTGATTGTTGGAAAATCATCGGCGGGGTAAATCTTGAGCTCGGATTTCGTACGATCGAGGGTTACGATTAGTGTTTCTCCTACCACCTCAAGAGAAACCTTAGAGGCTGATGAGACAGTGAGTGTTTGAAGAAGTGTTTGTGCAGATACCGCAACAACTCCTGTGGTAGAAATTTCGGCTTCAGTTTGTGCAATGAGACCTATCTCAAGGTTAGTTGCTCGGATCTCAAGAGTATTCTCTTTTGCTTCAATACGAACGGTTTGAAGTATGGCGAGTGTGTGGTGGCGGGCGCTAATACGAACTGCGGTTTCCAACACCTTTTGCAGTTTTTCTTTTGTACACAGTACTTTCATATATTTTAGGTTTAAAAGTTTTACTACTCTTATTAGGGGTGTGGATGTGTGGAAAAGTTTATTATCTTCTTTTTTTAGGGCGTATTTTGGAATATGAGGGTGTGGAGAGGGAGTTGGTACTAATTAAGGTTGTGGTGCATACAATGTGTATAAGTAGAGATAAGTTGCCCAGAGCTCTTTTTGTACACATCTCACGCATGTGTCGCGCAGTGCGTCATGATGTCTTATACAGATGTTTTCCACACTAACAGAGGGTACAAAAAAACAAAACAAGAACCACCCCTACTTTAGAAGTGCGCGAATGTGACCTATTTCTTCCTCAAGCTCTGTATCGTTTTTCATATCATGTTTAATTTTTTCACATGAGTGAATGACTGTGGTGTGGTCACGGCCACCAAGTTTTTGTCCGATTGCAGGGTACGACACTTGAAAATCCTCGCGGAGAATATACATAATGAGCTGGCGGGGTTTCACCACCTCCTTTTTGCGAGTCTTTTCGTAAATAGAAGATGGATCTATGTTATAAAAGCGTGCAATTTTATCAACCACATCTTGTACCGCGAGTGTCTTCCGAGGGCGAGTACTATTTTTGATAAGGGTACGCACCTCGTCAAGTGTTAAAGTTTTTCCAAGGAGTTGTGACTGACACAAGATAGTGTTGAGTGCGCCTTCGAGCTCACGGATGTTACCTTCGATGGTTCCTGCAAGATGCTCCACCACATCGTCGCCAAGATTGATATGAATATGAGCAGCCTTTGCTTTAAGAATGGCTATACGAGATTCAAAATCTGGTTTTGGAATGTCGACGATCATGCCCTGTGAGAAGCGAGAGCGAAGACGCTCCTCCATCCCCTGCATGAGCGACGGATGTACATCAGATGAAAAAACAATCTGGCGGTTGTTGTCATGCATTGCGTTAAAGAGGTGGAACAGCTCCTCCTGAGTTTTTTCTTTGTTCGAAAGAAACTGAATATCATCCATAATAAGCACATCGTACTGACGGTACTTATCTTTGAAGTTGTTTGCGGAGCCACTCTGAAGTGCATTCATATAATCCACAGCAAAGCGTTCGCTGGTAACGTAAAATACTTTTTTCCCCATGCGCTTGAGGTGGTTGCCTACGCCCTGGATGAGGTGTGTTTTGCCGTGTCCTGTTGAACCATAAATAAAAAGCGGGTTATATGCGATACCTGGCTTTTGAGCCACGGTAAAAGCGGCTGCATGTGCAAGCTGATTGAATGGACCAACCACAAAGGTATCAAACACATAGCGAGGATTCAGGTTGTCGCTCTTGTTTATGTAGTACTCCTCGAGCGGGATGGTGGCGTTTACCGTCTGAGTTTTTTGTTTTTCGACACGACGATCGTTTTTCTGCACCACTACATACTCTACTGCGCGGACATATGTTGAGAGGGAGCGGAGCGTTTTCAGAATAAGGGGATTGAATTTATCCGAGAGCCAGTCTTTTACAAATACCGACGGCACTCCAAGAGTGACTGTACCATCTTCAAGTGACACTATATGTGTGTCGCGAAACCATGTCTTAAAATTAGCGGGGGAAATAGAAAGCTCGATATTGACCAGTGAATTATCCCACAATGCTTTAATGTCGATATGTTCAATACGACTTTGTGTCAGCGAAGCATTATGCGTAGTAGTCATGAGAACAAAATAACTTGTCACAGCATTATACTCTCGTGGTTTATGCTGTAAACTATGGCGATAAATAAGGCTTTCGTGCCGTGTCCCCGCTACACCTGTGTACAGCGTGGGGACAACAAGATGATTGCGACGACGTCAATAGATGAAATACCTCATTTGATAAAAATATCATTGTGGTGTACTGTATTCCGTATGCCAAAGCGAACTTACCAACCAAAGAAGCGCAAGCGTGCAAGAACGCACGGTTTTCTCACTCGCACTAAAACTGTGGGCGGCAAGAAAGTGCTTGCACGTCGTCGTGCGGTTGGACGAAAGCGACTTGCTGTATAGTCTCCTATGCGTCGGACACGTTTTCGACTCGGAAGAACAGAGCTCGTCGATGTTATGAAACGAGGTAAGCGTGTACAAAGCACGCTATTTTCGTATGTATATCTCCCCGCTCCAGAAGGACATGCGCGCGCAGGTGTTGTGGTTAGCAAGAAGGTCGCTGCCACTGCAGTGATGCGTAATAGAATGCGTCGTCAGACGTATGAAGTGCTCTGCACACTTCTTCCTCGTGCAGCAGCACCGATGCTTCTCGTGTGTGTTGCAAAAAAAGAGGCTCGTGGCATGACAGCTGCGCACATAGATGAGGAGCTCGCAGGTCTGTTTCTTGAAAAGAAGGTATAATACCTCGCATGATTTCTACTTTTTGGCATACAGTTTTCTTTGACCCTATATACAACGGGCTTGTTTTCTTAATCGATGTAGTACCTCGGGGGGATGTCGGTATCGCTATCATCGTGCTCACTGTCTGTGTAAAAGTTGCGCTCCTCCCCCTCTCTATTAAGGCCGCACGCACGCAGCATGCAATGCGTGCTATTGAACCAAAGCTCGCCGAGCTCAAAGAGCGTTATAAAGATGATCGCGAAACACTTGCTCGAGAAACGTTTGCAATCTATAAGCACGCAAAGGTAAATCCATTTGCGAGTATCGCTCTGCTCTTTATACAGATTCCGGTAGTCATCGCGTTGTACCTTTCGGTGTATACTCGAAACGGCATTCATCTCCCTGATATCAACACCGCAATTTTGTATTCGTTCATTAGCGCACCGCACACAACATCGATGCTGTTTCTCGATCTTGTTAATATTGCGACTAAAAATATTTTTCTCGCTGCTCTTGCGGGTGCAACACAATTTTTTCAAGTCTATCTCACGTTTCCAAAACCAGCTGCACGAAAGGAGGGTGACAAACCCTCGCTTAAAGATGATTTTGCACAAAGTATGCATTTACAGATGCGGTATGTAATGCCGCTTCTTATCTTTTTCTTTGCGTACTCGGCGTCAGCAACCGTCGCGCTCTACTTTATTGTGTCCAATATCATGGGCATCGTGCAGGAGTATCTTGTGCGAGCGCTCCATAAGAAAAGCGAACAGAATGAGCAACCGCCACTCGCTACTGAGGCCGCTGTATAGCTCTGTTTTGTACAAACCACAGACTGCCATCAGTCTTCCCTTCGAGAAGATATCCGTCTGCGGTGATGGCAATAGAGCGAACGTCAATTGGTTTTTTTGTCGTTGTCTCAAAGTCGAAGAGAAGAGTCGAACTTCCTGACTGCATATCAAACTGCCAAAGTGAATCGCTATAGGAGATTTCCCCTCGATACCACAGGTCTGGGTAACCTGCGTTTTCAAAACTTGAGGGAATTGCACACACAAGCAAGAAGTCCTTGCGCGTACATTTTTCTGGAATTACTCCTCGTGAAAGAAGGGTTGTACGGGAACCTATACGGATCCATGAGGTGAGTGTCCCGCCACTCTCCCCAGAGAAAAGTGTTGCATTACCCATCTCCTTTTCTGAGAACGCATTCATACTGTCAGTGATACGAATACCGTCTTTTGTGTAGGCAAATCCTGGCAAAACCGCTGAAGGCCTGGTGCTTATGATGATGGATGGCTCCCACCAAACAACGGTGTTACGAAGTGGTGTTGTAAAAAGCGTCTGAGTCTTCTTTGTTTTGAGGCTTACTGCGATGCCCTCAGTCCCCCCCTGTAGAGTAGGTCGAGTAGAAAATAATGTGTCGCCCAACTCGCTAAAGGAAATATTTTCACCACTACTGTTTATAATTGAGCCTTCGAGCGTCATTGCTCCAGCATCATTTTTCTGAAGGACACCAGCAAAGGTTTCAAACGCTCCACTTTCAGTTTCTTGAATTAGTGCGACTCGAGTCCCTTCTTTTGACCATACAGCCTGTCTTACTCCAGGAAACGTGGTGCCAGAAATTTTTGTTTCAGTTCCTGAAGTATCGGTCTGGTATATATGACCCGTACCTGCTTCGACAAAACGATACGTTTCACCTTGAAGTGCAACAGCAGCAAGAGATTTTCGAAGAGTGAGTAAGCGCGCTCCACCAGATGAAGCTACCTGACCAGGGGTTGTAGTCCCTACTTCCGCGGCACGTTCTTGTGCCAACGCGTCAAAGCCCTTAGTGGAACTCGCCTCAGTAAAAGGGTTTGGTGCTGAGTGTGCAGGTGCCGAGTGTGTATAAAAAAGCATGAAGTATATCCACGCCGCAGCACCAAGTACCACTGCTGCACCAAGTGAACCAAAGATGATAAAGGGGTGCTTCATAGTATGTGTATTACTTCAGACGAAGAATATCAAGATTGAGCAAATCGGGGTTGATCGTCTTTAAGATAATGACCGAGAGCAGGAGTACAACGAGACCTGTGATAACAGCCCAAATGGTACCCACTGCTTCTTCTTTGCTTCCCCATGCGTCGGTCATCATATACTGAAAACCTGCAACTACGATACGGAGCACCGCAAAGGTTGCAGCGAGTGAAATGGTGAGCGTAAAGATGGCATTGAGATACGCGATGAGCGACGGTGTCGCCCCTTCTTTGTCCGTTACTCCAGGGATGCCGAGGGCAAGCGGATGATATTGGCTGTTGGTTGTTGCGCCCGCTGCCATGAGAGCAAGTGGTGCGGAGCAAAGTAGAAAAAATATAAGTGTTATATAAATCTTTTTCATAGTGAAGGTATTGTTGGCACATCGACAAATGTTGCATCGAAGGAGTTCTCGGTAAATGCCATATTTCTTTCGGTGCTCATAAATATCATACTAACATTCTGGCGGGCATCTAGAGCACCCTTGGTGAGAGTCAGAATGCGAGGATTTTCCGTAGTAACTTTTTTACCATCGACGCTCCAGCTATAGCTCACAAGCGGACTTGCGACACTACTCTTTTGTATGTAGTACGGCTCCGCTAGTACCGAAAGCTCTTCTTTTGACGACTCAAAATGTTTTGGTGCAATGAGCCTCGTACCATAGAGTGAGCTTGTTTCGTAGAACAAGAGTTTTGGCTTAACCGACGCAAGGGCGAGGGTGTTTTGTGCCGAGCGCGTTCCGTCGGCTGTCTCTGCCAGCACTGTTACCTCCGCTGTACCAAAACGCGGCATCGTAATGGTGGTTACGTTGGTACCACGTTGCGCTCCCCCGAGGAGTGCCTCGCCGTTTAATTTCCAGGTGAAAAGAATGTCTTTATTTGAAACCAACTTTCCATTTGCATAGAGCTGCGGCATGGCAATAACCCGAACGGCGCTCTCTCCACTTGGAAGCGCACTTCCGCGATACATGAGCGGCACATAGGTATCTGGCTCAGCGATAATATCTACAGCACTCGGTGCGATGACACGTTTGAGGACTTTTGTACCAAATGCTTCCGCAGTAATACGCGCTTCAACTGTGAGAGACTTTGTGCCGTCACCAGTAGGGATAGTTATTTCGCGGGCATTTTTATTTTCGGTACTCGGGGAACCATTGATATACCACAGTATGGTGGCGTCTTTTGTGGCGTAGCCATAGGCCGACAGTGAAACAGTAACAGTGCCTTGAGGTTGAGGAAACTGAGGGCTGACGGAAAGACCGATATTTGTCCTCTGTTCCATAAAGAGCTGCGCATGAGCAAGTGGAAGTAAGGGCACAAGAAATACCAATGCTATAACAAGAGTATGTAAAAAATAATGTATCGTTGATCGCATAGATATTTATGCTGCAGTTTTTAGAGCCACTCGCGCGCTGAGCTCCTCGAGCTCAGCTTCTCGCTGTATTTCTCGACGCTTCGAAAAATCGTGTGCTTTGCGAAGCCTTGCTACCAGTTTAGCATGTGCCTCCTCGTCTTCTTTTCGTGCTAAATGGACAGTAATCCACGTCCATACAGTGATAGACGGAAGACTACTGACAAAGAACTCGAGCATGAAAAAAGCAGGAAGCATCAGTACTTTCCGCTGCATATACGTGCCCCCAAGCACGGGAACATCTTTGCACTGAAACCACAGCCACATGCTGCTAAATCCAATCGTCGATACTAAGAGACCAAATACCAAATCAAACGCGACGCCAATTGCAACAGAAGCGCCACCCACTATCCACCCGACTATAGGTACGAGCGCCCCCACCATGCCTACCGACACAAATAATTTTGGAATCAGCTGCACGAGATCGAAAAAAAGTGCTGCAACAATCATAAATGCACGGTCTGTAGTGCTTATTCTATAGCGAGGTTTTTTCGGAATAGGCGGTAGTCGCATATATCTCTCTATTACCCGAGCTCGGTGCGTGCCTTCGCGATAGCGAGGAGCTGCGAGGGATCTGACGTGATGATTTGGTCCTCGGTATACGACGATATGATTTTGAGCGCCACATGCTTCATACCCGCAAAGAAGATACCCTCCCCCACCCCAGACTCAAGCAACAGATATTTTTCTTCATCAGTGAGGTTGAACACCTGTTGCACGCGGTCGATAGACGTCGGGGACTGTTTCATGAGGAGTTGGATCGAAGAGTTTGTTATCATCGGGATGCCGTACTCAGACTGCAAGAAATCGTTCACGTCTTGTGTGATGGTGGAAAGGCCAAGATAGTATTTACGTCCGCGTTTTGCGATAGAGGTAAGAAACTGCGCGGTATCTTCGGACTTCATCATCCACCACGCTTCGTCGATGACGAGGAGACGCTTCTTTAGTGTACGACGAATAGCACTCCAGATGTGATGGGTAATAATGTACATCGCAATAGTCTTGAGCTCGTCTTCCATATCGCGGAGCGAAAAGACTACGAACTTTTGGTCGATGTCAACGTTCGATGGCTGGTTTAGGAAGCCAGACCAGGTGCCGGTCGTGTACTTTTGAAGTCGCTGTACAATAGAGTCTGAACCTTCCATGCCACGGAGCACCAGCTCAAAGTCAGAAAGGAGTGGGGGCGGCAGATGCGAGTAGTCGCTCTCGCCGTTGATGTCTTTAAGCGCATACGTTTCTGCAATAGCGCGGTCAACCACAGACTCCTCTTCAGGGCTAAGTCCTCCAAGCATAATGCGCATGAGACCCATGAGGTTGATGATATGG
>JAYVPP010000055.1:0-6674 GCA_043757305.1 Candidatus Kaiserbacteria bacterium | reverse complement strand
AGTGGATCGTTCCAAAATAACGGCGGTTCGTTTGTAAACGCTTCCGGCACACTCCTTATGTATGCGACTGCGTCGGGTAAGTCACTCAAGGTTGGTACTTCGACGCTCAACAAAGTAGTCTTCAACGGCTCAGGAGGGGCATGGAGCATGACGGACACCAACGCCACAACGACCTCTTCGTTTACCGTCACTGCAGGTACAGTCACACTTCCATCGGGTACCCTCGCAATCGGAAGTGACTTCACTACCGCAACGAGTGGTGTGCTCACACACAACAGCGGCACAGTGCGTCTCACTAGCACGACCACCACCGCTATAAAGACGAGCGGAAGCGACTTGTCGAATGTGACAATAGCCGGTGCAGGCAATTACACCTTCCAAGATGGCAGCATACAGCTTGCAGGCAACCTCTCCTTGCTTTCCGGTACGACGACCTTTGCTACAAACACACTTGCTATCGGTGGTTCACTCACTGCAACTCCGGGCAAGTTCTTGAACGCAACAGGTACCGTACTCTTTAATGCAGGTACTACCGGAAAGACTATCAACCCTGGTACTTCATCGTTCTACAATGTGTCGTTTGCAAATGCTGCGGGCGGTTGGACTATAAGCGCAAACGCAACATCGACCAACAACTTCTCACTTACCAGTGGGGCAGCGTATACACAGGCATCATCAACCACACTTTTTGTAGGAGGTGTCTTTACCAACGCCGTGGGTGGAAGTCCAACGACATGGGACGGCTCGACACTGCTTATCGCCACCTCAACAGGCTACGCCATCAACACCAAGAGCACGGGTGGTGATCGCTACAACATTCTTTCTGTCGGTTCGTCTACGAATCTTTCACTGTGGAATTCAACTGCAACATCGACGGTGGTGGCGACAAGTGGCTCACTCTACTCACAAAACAACGCCGGCGTAAACGGCGACCTCTACATCTATGGCAACTATCAGCGCAGTGCGGGAAGTGACTACTGGAACTACGCAATCGACTTTGACGGCACCGTACTTGTAGGAGGCTCGCGTCGTGGGGTGAATGTAAAGTTTGCGCCAAACGCTACCACAACACTTTCTGGTACAGGCGCACTCAACATCGTGGGTGATCCAACAGCTTCGACCACGATCAACAACCAGGGCGGAGGCAACTACGGTGTGGTGGTAAATGGTGGAATACTCAACGCCCAGTACTACAGTTTCCGCAACCTCGGCGCATCCGGCCTCACCCTTTCGGGTACTACGACCGTCACCACGCTCGCAAATGGTGACTTCGAGCTTGCAGTCGCGGGAGGCTCACTTATCACTGTTTCGGCAACAACGGTCAATGCAAACGCTTCGGCTGTGTTCTCGGGTGTTCGGTTTGCAACGACCACGCTCATCACCGGTACAAACGTCGCGCTTTCTGGTACGACGTCTGCTGCATGGACATTCACAAATGCGTACGGCAATCTTTCCGGTGAAGCATATGACAGTGACGGCATCGATGCGTGCGGTTCGATACGCTGGTCAGATAGCTCGTGTCTCTTGCTCCAAGAAGCGCATTATCGCTGGCGCAATGACGACGGCGGTGAAGGCGCTCCAAGCAGCGAGTGGTATAACGGCTCGTGGAGTAAGCGCAAGCGTGTAGCTATCACCAACAGCGACGCAAGCTCGTACACCAACGTTGCAGTCAAGGTGCCTGTGACCTATGTAGGCGCAATGCAAACCAACTTCGCAGACCTTCGCTTTACTGCGTCTGATGGCGTGACGCCGCTTTCATTCTGGCGTGAGACCTACAACGCAAGTAGCGACGCAGTGCTGTGGGTAAAAGTCCCAACACTCGCTGCAAGTGGGGACACTTCTATCTTTATGTACTACGGCAATGGCCTCGCGTCTGATGGCTCCGTCGGTACTTCTACGTTCAGTGCGTTCGACGACTTTGAAGTAGGTAACACCAGCAACTATGCGGGTGACACGGCACAATTTCACGTAGGCGGCACACTCAAGTACGAGCGTTCAAATGGCCTCGACGCTCTTGGTACAGAGAATACACAAACGACCAACGGTATCTACCGTACCGGCCTTACAGTTTCGCAAGGTCAAACACTTCGCTATTTCCAGTACATTGATACTGTTGCAGGATCTTCCGACGAACCGTGTACGCTCTTTGGCGTTCAGTCACCAGGAACACTTCATCAAAACTATGCTGTGTGTTTACCACTCTTTGGAGTGGATCGTGTCACGATCGCAAAAAATGTTTCTTCAAATGAAACTTCTGGCACCGTGCTCGCATCATCGACCATCACGTATGCCACCGGCTGGCACGAAGTGAAAGTAGATTGGAAAACAGATAACTCCATCTTCGTATCCGTCTATCGCGGCGGCACACTTGTTGCGACGACCACTGCGACCGACAATACCTACACGACTGGTGGTGTCGGCTTCAGCTATTGGTTCCAGCACGGTGGGTGGGACATCATTTCGAGCCGTCCGTATATGACGACAGACCCAAGCGTTCGCTTTGGAGCGGAGCAGGTTACCGGAGGAGCGTCATGGCTTACGTCACTCGATACCTTTAGCTCAAACCTGACCCCATCAACGACCGTGCGCCTTCGCTTTGATATCGAAAATACCGGCCTCGCCGTGACCAACAAACAATTCCGTCTTGAGTATGCGGTGAAAGGTGTATCGCCGTCGTGTGAGTCGGTCTCAAGTGCCTCTTACACTGCTGTTCCAGTAGCAGCAAGCTGTGGTGGATCTCCAATCTGTATGGCAAACTCTACGTTCTTCAGTGACCTATCGTCGACGACAGACCAGCTTGGTGGCGCAGGACTCTTCACCTATGGCCAGAGTGTGAAAAATGCATCAAATAAAACTGGCGCACTAAACCTCAATGCAAACACGTTTACTGAAACTGAGTACGCACTGACCGCAACACAAAACGCGACGGCAGGCTCGTACTGTCTTCGTGTGACCGACAACGGCACCGCGCTCGACGGCTACACGCGCGTTGCTGAGATACGTCTCAAATATAATCCAGTCGTGACCAACGTCGTACTCAATAACGGTAATGATATTTCACTCCTTCCGGGTACCACTACTGTGGTTTCTGCGACAGCAACAGTCAGCGACTTAAACGGCTACACCGACATGACACAAGCGACCGCAACTATCTTCCGTACTGGCGTAGGGTCAAGCTGTGGTGCAAACGGGAACAACTGCTACCAAGTAGCATCGTCCTCATGTACATTCTTCAGTTGTTCAGGCTACAGCTGTACACTTTCATGTAGTGCAAGCGTGCAGTATTACGCAGAGCCCACAGACATCGGCACCTACGCAGCGGATACATGGGGCGCGTACATCTCAGTGGTGGATACGTCACTTGGCTACGGCACCAATACCGCAGCGATTCCAAAAGAGATCTTTACGCTCCGTGCCCTCAGCTCCACGCAATCGATCAACTACGGTTCACTTGCAGTGCAGTCTGACACTGGAGCATACAACCCAACCACCACGATCCAAAACATCGGCAATGAAAAAATAAATATTTCGCTCGCAGGAACAGACCTCACCAGCGGTTCGTCGACGATCCCCGTGACTGGTGAAAAGTTTGCGACCTCAACCTTCAACTACAGTGGCTGCGTCACGTGTAGCAGCCTCTCGACATCAACGACACCTCTCACCGTCAATCTCTCACGTCCGACAGCCACCTCTACTGCGCCGACCACGACGGTGTTCTGGGGTATTGCGGTGCCGTATGGCGTTGCAGCGCGCTCTCATCAAGGTCAAACAACATTCTATGCAATACCATAAATATAATGATGGTATAGTACATACACTATGATCTTTCGTCAGAGGGGAATGGCGTATCTGTTGCTCACCATTGTACTGTCGTACAGTAATGCTACGCTTGTACTTGCAGCGGCCGATACGATAGCTCCGACTATTACTGGTGTTGAAGTAAGCGATGTCACCGAAACAAGTCTCAAGGTGCATTGGAAGACTGACGAAAAGTCTGACGGGCTTGTAAACTACGGTCTTCGTGAAGATTACGGCATCGTACGTAAGCCGGTCGCAGACAAAACAGATCATGAGATCCTTCTCGAAGGTCTGGAGCCAGGGCGTAAGTACCATTTCCGTGTGGTGTCGTCCGACCTCACGGGCAACCAAGGCATTTCTGCAGACTACCAAGTAGATACAAAAGGGCAGTCATCATCCCAGAATGCTGCGGCAACACCTGTTCAGACTGTCGTCGATGCACTCAAGACCGTCACCACAATTGCTGAGCTAAAAAAGATTCAAGAAGAAGTCACCAAAGCGGTGAAGGGTGTGACGGATCTCCTTGCTATCGTCGGACCGCCTACCGTCATACCCGAGACGACCACAGCGCTCGTGAAGTGGACCACGGACCGTGAGTCTAGCTCTGAAGTGCTGTTTGCTCTGAGCTCAGGTTTCTCTGGAACTACCTATACCTTTTCGCAATCAGGACTCGGCGCACCTACTCGAGTGCACGAAGTACGCATCATCGGTCTCGATCCTTTTACCGAGTATCACTTTAAAGTTCGTTCGACAGACGGTGTCGGCGTGACGGGTGAAAGTAATGACTACGTCTTCACCACAAAGGCGTCACTGCCGCAGATCAAAAACCTTCGTGTGGTCAAGGTAGAGGAAACTTCAGCAACACTTGCCTGGGACACGAGCGTCCCTGCAAAAGCACTCATTGAATACCAGAACCTCACGACGGGTGAACAAAACTCCAAAGGTCGCCCAACACTTGCCTCAACGCAACAGATGAAAATCGACGGCCTCACACTTGGCTCGCGCTATGTTGCATTTGTGACCGCAGAAAATGCCGGTGGCGATCGTGTAAAGTCGAGTCCGATTACCTTCATTACTGTGAAGGACACGGCGCCACCTATCATTTCTAATGTGACGAATGAATCGACCATTTTCCCGGGAAGCGAGGCGCGTATTCAGACCATTATCAGCTGGCTCACCGACGAGCAAGCTTACTGTAAGCTCGCATACCGCGAAGGCATCACTGCTGCCAAAGACGCGACCATCATTGAGCCCCAAGATAAAAGTTTCACCCAGCATCACGTAGAAGTGATCACGGACTTTGCACCTGCAACGGTCTATAAGTTTGCACTCATTTGTGCTGATCAGGTGGGTAACTCCATACAGTCTGAAGATTTCGTATTGTTTACTCCTGCAAAAGAGAAAAACATTATTGACATTATCATTGAAAACTTCCAGGGTACGTTTGGCTGGGTTAAGAATATCGGTAAGCGCTAAATGCATATGGGGATACTACGATAAATGTTCCTCCACATATCATGTTCTAATTGAAGTATCTATGGCGAAACCTCTCATCACCTGCCGCAACCTCGACATCACCTACAACCGTGGTAAGTCGAATGAGTTTAAGGCTCTTGCCAATGTGAACACAGACATTTACGAAGGCGAGTACATCATTCTCTTCGGCGCGTCAGGGTCAGGGAAGTCGACACTCATGTATGCGATGCAGGGGTCACTCCCGCCGTCCGGTGGCACCATGCTCATTGGCGGAGACGACATTTACTCGTATCCTCCAGGCGAGCGCGTATACTTCCAACGCTTTGTGATGGGTATTATCTTCCAGTCGTTTAATCTCATCGGCTCGCTCTCTGTGCTCGACAACGTCGCGTTGCCACAGATTTTTGCAAATATGGATCGCGCGACGCGTGAGCGTCGCGCGCAAATGCTCCTCGACCGCTTTGGTGTGGGTCATGTGTCGCACAAACTTCCCTCCATGCTTTCTGGAGGTCAGCAACAACGTGTTTCTGTTGCGCGCTCCATGGTGAATGATCCAAAGATTCTTTTGGCAGATGAGCCGACGGGTAACCTCGATAGTATTTCTACACAGCAAGTAATGGACAAGATCGACGAGATCAATACGTTTGATAAACGTACGATCATCATGGTGTCGCACAACGCAGCGCATTTGCAGTACGCGCATCGGGTCTACTACCTCAAAGACGGCCTCGTAGTGCGCGAAGTCGTGAACCCGCAACGAAAACAAATTAAAAGCGTGAAAGAAGGCGAGACCATCGTGACTGAGCTCGAACAGCTCGCGCGTCTTTTTCCGTATGACTCTGTCGACATGCTTCGTGTAAAGAGTATGGTGAACTTTCTCACGCAGTCGCTTACGTTCAACCAAATCGTACGCCTCGAGCATACGGTCCTTCTTTTGATGAAAGGAAAAATAAGTCAAAAAGATTTCATTACCGTCCTTGGCAAAAAATACGAAGATGGCGGTGTCAACCTCGCCCATACAATGGCAGAACAAATGGGGAAGGAGGCAACGCGCATCATTTCAGAAGCGGATGACATACGTCGTTTCCGTAGTCATTCAAAAGCAGACGCTGCATTTTTTGAACAGCATAAGTTTGCTGAACGTCTCAAAGAGTATCTCGTGCATTCGCATGGCGTACACTTAAACGCAAAGCAAGAAGCGCACGTGTCCGACCTCATTGCAGATCGCGTCACGGGTGTTTCTACAGAAACAGACTTTCATACCTTGCTTGAATCAAAAGATAAGCGTCAGGGTCTCGCACTCCCCGAAGATGTGTCGGACGACGTCACGAGGTATCTCGAGAAGCTTATCGCACAAGGGGTCGACGTAAGTTATAAAAAGTAACTATGTCTGCGTCTAT
>JAYVPP010000054.1:0-6748 GCA_043757305.1 Candidatus Kaiserbacteria bacterium | reverse complement strand
TGGGACTCCAACACCGACTCCTACGCCAACTCCAACTCCACCTCCAGTAGTCTACTACCCTACATGTGAGATTGGAGTTTCACCTTCATCAATCAATCTAGGAGAGGGAGTATCCGTTACTTGGGGATCTACGAACGTTACTTATGCAACATTAAATGGTGCTCCAGTGGCACTCACTGGCAATCACATCTACTATCCAACGGTGAACACAACCTACATACTTCATGTAAGTGGTCAGTGGGGAAGCAAGGATTGTTCACGCTCGGTAGTCGTGGTACCTCCAGTAGTGCAGAATGATCCCTCATGCACGCTTACTGCTTCTGCTTCTTCTATTACAAGTGGTCAGAGCGCAACACTTACCTGGACTACACAAAACGCAACTGCTGGTGTTTCACTTACCGATGTTGGTAACAGTGTACAAGCAAGCGGCAATGCGCAGGTGAGCCCGACAAATACAAAAAAATATATCCTTACCGCTTCTGGAAACGGAAAGACTGTAACTTGTGATAAGACTATTACGGTAACTACCGTTGTGAATCCAAACCTTTCATGTAACGTATTTACTGCTTCACCTTCATCACTTCCACAGGGCGGAGGTAACACTCAGCTTTCATGGACGACTACTGGTGCATCATATGTAAATATTGACCAGGGTGTTGGTACCAACCTCGCTGTAAGCGATTCACGTTCGGTATCTGTACCAGATAACCGCACCTTCACACTTACTGCGTATAACTCACAAGGTCAGTCAGTAAGCTGTAACACTTCTGTATCTGTTGACCACGGTGGTGGCGGAGGAGGTGGCGGCGGTTCTGATCGCCCAAGCTGTACGCTCCTTCACACCTCTACACATAATGTGTCAGCAGGTCAGAAGGCGACACTTTCATGGACAACTATCCGTGGCTCTGAGCTCACTATTACTGACAACCGCGACAAGCAAATCTTTCGTACAGGAGACTACGATGAAGTGCGTGCCGGTTCAGTAGACGTAGCTCCTACACGCGATACTGTCTACACGCTCACTGTTTCAAAGC
Organism: Candidatus Kaiserbacteria bacterium; assembly: GCA_043757305.1. Lineage (GTDB taxonomy): Bacteria > Patescibacteriota > Minisyncoccia > Phycocordibacterales > UBA918 > JAYQPD01. The sequence continues at coordinate 5,714 of JAYVPP010000054.1, read as the reverse complement.
AAGGCAAGACTGACTCATGCGATGTGCATGTGTACGCTGACAACGGTGGCGTTGGTGTTACAACCATCCGCGATCGTCAGCCAGTAACAACCATCACTTTCCGTGATGTTCCATACACAGGCTTCGATGCGGGCCCTATCCTCGCTGGTACGTTCTACGCACTTCTCGCAGCATGGGCACTCGTTGCAGCATATGTGATTGTGATTCAAAAGGGTTCTATCATGGGCCTTTCACTCGCAACTGCAGGTTTTGCAGCAACAACACGCCGTGCAGCTGCTCCGGTAGTAGCTCGTACAGCAACAGCTGTTGCTCCTACAAATCTTCCAGTAGCTTCTGACGAAGAAGAGGAAGAGGAGGAAGTAGTAGAAGAGGAAGAAATGGGTGGCGAAGAGGAATCTTCACTCCAGAACCGTGCGTTTGTCGCTGGTGTTATCCTTTCACAGGATGCACTCAAGGCAGTCGTACGTGCTGGTACAACACTCACAGAGCGCATGACTATCATGGATGCAGTACTCGCTCGCGCGAAGGAGTCACTTCCTCGCGAGGACGGATGGATTGCGCTTGATCGCTCACGTATCTCTGCACTCTTCAACTAATCGGTTCTGAAAGTCTCCGATTAGCCCCCACCACAATAGAGCCAGCGTTTCATGGTCGCCTCACGGCTCCCTGAAACGCTGGCTCCCACAGCGGGTCACGAACTCCAAAATAAAATAGCCCAAAACACCCCCCCGCGGCCGTAAGGCCGCGGGGGTTTTGTTTGTCCTGGTTTAGCTCTAGCCTACAGCTTCTTTGTTTTTATTTCGTCCGAAAGGCGAGCGACTGTCGCTTCAAGTGTGAGTGACTCAGACGTACCGCTACGAGACTCGAGCGTAACTGCATTCGCTTCTACTTCCTTGCCACCGATGACAATGAAGTAAGGGAGCTTCTCTTGCTTTGACGCTCGGATTTTCTTCCCGAGAGATTCATTTGAGCTGTCGAACTCCGAGCGTATACCTGCAGCGAGAAGCGCGTTGTGGACATTTTCTCCGTACGCGTTTTGCTCTTCGCCAAGCGTGATGACACGCACCTGTACCGGTGCCATCCAAAGTGGGAAGTTGCCTGCAGTGTGCTCGATGTAGACACCCATAAAGCGGTCGATGGTGCCGAGAAGTGCCTTGTGGATCATGACCGGTGTCTTCTTGGTACCGTCATTGTCGGTGTATTCGAGGTCAAAGCGCGCAGGCTGCACGAAGTCGAGCTGCTCTGTGGCACACTGCCATTCGCGACCGAGGGCGTCGATGACCATAACGTCTATCTTCGGTCCATAGAACGCAGCTTCTCCTGGTGCAACCCAGTAGTCGAGCTCAAGTTTCTTTGCAACGTCTTCAATTTTTTCTTCTGCCATTTTCCAGAGTGACTCATCGCCGAGGTATTTCTCTTTATTCTTTGGGTCATGGAAGGAGAGACGCGCCTTGAAACTCATGCCGAGTGCACCATAGAGCTCTTTGATCATGAGCATGATGTTTTCAAACTCTTGCTCGATCTGGTCGGGACGACAAAAGGCGTGTGCATCGTCTTGCGTGAGTGAGCGTACACGAGTGAGGCCGCCGAGCTCGCCGGTCTTTTCATCGCGGTAGCATGTGGTGGTTTCCATGAGACGCACCGGAAGGTCGCGGTAGCTTCGAGGCTTCGATGCATAGATCTGTGTGTGATGTGGACAGTTCATCGGCTTGAGAGCGAACTCGTCAGAAGACTCCTGGCTCTTTACGAGCATGAGTTCATGACCAAACTTTTCCCAGTGGCCGGACTTTTTGTAGAGGTCGATTTTGGTAATGTGGGGAATCCACACTTTCTGAAACCCATAACGCTTTTGAAGACTTTCAGAAAAACCGCCGAGCTCATCGCGAATGATAGTTCCTTTCGGTGTGTAGAGCGGAAGCCCGGAGCCCACGAGGTCCGAGAAGGTAAAGAGATCGAGCTCCTTGCCGATTTTTCTGTGGTCACGTTTTTTAGCTTGTTCTATTTGTGCGTGGTACGCAGCAAGGTCTGCTTTTGTTTCAAATGCGAGGCCATAGATGCGCGTGAGCATGGCTTTGTCGGAGTCGCCGCGCCAGTATGCGCCGGCGATCTTATCGAGCTCGAAAGACTCGCGGTCTATTTCAGTAGCAGGATGTTCAGCGTGTCCTCCGCGGCAAAGGTCGGTAAACTCGCCGCAGGTGTAGAGAGTGATGGTTTCGCCCTTCCCAATGATTTCCTCAATGAGTTCAAGCTTGTAAGGGTTTTGTGCAAAATACACGCGAGCCTCGTCGGCAGAGACTTCCTTGTGAGCAAACTCCGTCCATTTTGGAAGGAGATTTTTCATAATGTTACCAAGCTTCTGGAGTTCTTCGTCTGAAGGTTTTTCTCCACCAGCAAAATCGAAGTCATAGTAAAAGCCAGTGTCGATAGCGGGACCGATAGTTGGTTTTGCATGAGGATACTTTTGCACGATTGCCGCCGCCAAAAGGTGCGCGAGTGTGTGGCGTTTTTCTGCGAGTGAGGCTGACATAGTACGTGTAATAAATAAGTAACGAAAAGCGCCCGAGCAAAAATAGATAAAAATCAATTTTTGCTCGGGCGATCTTAGGTCGCGGTTCCACCGAGTTTCCTGAAAGTATGCCTTCAGGCTCATTGTATCAGATTGGGCTTTCGCTCACTTGTCTCGAAGACATGTGTCACCGGTTGGTAGCCGACGCAATCTCTGATGTACCTCATCCTAGCGCGATGGTGTCGTTTGTCAACAGAATGATATAATCACTAGTATCGCGTTAGTAAGTAATATCTACGTTTATGGAAGGTTTTAAATCAAAAATTGAGAAGGTAGTAGCTGCAGGCATTATTGCTACTGGTTTAGCTTCTTCGCCCGAAGCCCATGCTGAAAATTCGAGAACGCTTGACCAGTATGAAAAAATTACAGTTATGCAAAATGCACAAAAAGCACTCGATTCAACGATGACTGAAAATTCCGATGGCACGTATAGTATGATTTCGGGAGACGTTGAAGTTGTTGTCAAAATTCATAAACATACAGTGTATGTACACGCTGATAAGGTCACAGTAGAGGTCAAGCCTGAACCACAAACAACTATAGAGATTAAGAAGGAGAAAGTTGAAGTGGGTGCTCCAAAATTGTAAATAAAACGCCGCAAGCTTTGCTTGCAGCGTGAGTGAGGTTAGAGTTTGCGTGGTGCGTGACGAGGGCGTATGCCACCCACGTTTAGCAGTATACATTGTGGAATTTCCACAAAAAGGTTATGCGAGTCGGTAAGTCCAAACGGTTCTCCGCTTGCGTACACTCGCTGTCCTTCACCATACTTCTTATTCTTCCGTCGTGTCTTTTGGTTTTTCCTTGGGCGGGCATTGTGTAACTGCATGAGCTGTCCCTTCTCTGTCACTTCTTGAGCTTTCGCGGCGAATGCCTAGGAAGATGGTGTTGCCTAACCTGCCTTCGCAAGATCGGTATGTATGGCAATGAAGCCAGTATGCCGAGTGCGCTTACGCTGAGCAAGTGTAGGGTAAATGTCGTACGAAAGTGCCATATTCCAGCTGTGTCTTTGTGCATTGTGTGCTCCTTCAAATTTCCACCAGCATACTACAACCCCTTCACCGCTTCTGCAACCCAATATAAAAAGCTGCGGACAGAATCCGCAGCTCGTTTGGTCTATGCAGGTCGCATCGCTTGTGAGTACAAGTGCAAGCTCGCCTCGTCTTCAATGTTGAGTGAGCCAAAGGCAAGGCATTCGTTGGCTACCAGCCGTAGCGTCAAAAACTCAATGTCTGTTTCCGTTGCAGATTTGATGTGTGAGTGACGGTACCCATGCTGCTTGTACTCCCAGTAGTTTTGAAGCTGCCATACATACGCCCAGGTAATTTCTGCAATCCCAGGCAAGCGCCACGGCTCTTGATATTCGCGATGCTGAGACGGTATGTATTCAATCTCAAAACTCTGGATCTCAATTTTCGTGTCAAGGAAAGTGAGAAATAGTTCCTTGCTCAATATCTCAGTTTGGGGGTAGAAGAGCGCAGGATATGCTTTCCACATATCCATACAGCTCAATGGTTTACCAGGGGCGGGAATTTCGATCGTCTTCATGTAGCACCTCCGCGCGAAATATACAGTAAACGCCCGGGGTTGTAAATAACGTTTACAGCCCCCTCACCGCTTCTGCAACTATTGACGGCGTGCCGTTTCGCAGTGAGTAGCGGCCCTTTATGGCAACGACACGCTGTGAGACGCACACTTCTTTTTTCTCACGAAGGAGGTCAGGGAAGACAACAACTTCGATGAAGTCGGTGAGGTCGGCTACTTTCATAAATGCCATATGGTCGCCTTTTTTTGTCATGATTTCCTTTAGCTCGTCGATGATACCGGCAACCACGACAGGAATACCTTGGCGATTATCGGCTTTGACCGACGCGATGCTCGGGCGTTTGGTAAGCTCCTCCTTGTATGCCTGAAGCGGGTGGCCAGACACATAAATACCGAGGAGGTCTTTTTCCCACGTGAGACGTTCACTCGAAGGAACATCAGGAAACTTTTGAAGGACGACATCGCTTGCACCGGCGGTTGCTCCAAAGAGGGAGGTCTGGGCGCGGAGAGCAGCTTCGCCTCGTTCGCGATTGTATGCGAGCAAGGTGTCGAGATTGGCGAAGAGCTCTCCGCGCCCACCATCTCCAGTGAAACGGTCGAGCGCACCCACCTTGATGAGTGACTCCAGTGATTTTTTATTGAGATTTTTATTTTGGACACGAAGAAGAAAATCGGAAAGCGACACAAACTCGCCGTGCAGGGTGCGTTCCTTGATGATTGCTTCGGAAATGCCTTCGCCAAAGTTTTTAATAGTCGTGAGGCCAAAACGGATAGTGCTTTCACCTGGCACCACGGAAAACCCACCGAAGCTTTCGTTGATATCGGGCGGAAGGATGCGGATACCCATGCGTTCGCATTCTGCGATGGTTTGTGAGATTGATTCAACATCTCCTGAGTCTGCGGTAAGGACTGCAGACATATATTCTTCAGGGAAGTTTGCCTTCATGTAGGCGGTTTGGTACGCGACACGGCCATAGCTTGCTGCGTGCGCCTTATTAAAACCATACGCGGCAAACGGCTCGATAAGTTTCCACAGGCGATCAGCTTTTTCTTTTGAAATTTTTCCGTATTCAACAAAACCTTTCAGAAGTTTTTCTTTTTCTGCTTCCATAACCTCAGGAATTTTCTTTCCCATCGCTTTGCGTAGCTTGTCGGCTTCGAGCCATGAATAGCCCGCGAGTGTGATGGCGATCATGAGTACATCGTCTTGGTAGGTGACCACGCCATATGAACGGTCGAGGATATCTTTGAGACGCGGGTCGAGGTACGAAACGAGACGCGGGTTGTGTTTGCGCTCAATGTACTCCGGGATCGATTCCATGGGACCAGGGCGATAGAGCGCTACCATCGCATTGATGTCGTGAATGGATGAGGGCTTGAGCTCTTTGAGGAAACGCGTCATGCCGCCGCCGTTTAGCTGGAAGAGGCCCATGGTTTCGCCGCGCGCAAGCATTTCAAATGTTTTGACGTCATCTACTGCTACGTGCTCAATGTCCACGGTGACACCGCGGATTTTTTCTACACGGACGACGGCATCAGCAAGAATGGAAAGGTTTTTGATACCCAGAAAGTCAAACTTGAGAAGGCCAATGCCGTCTTCGCCCAC